>VFKF01000547.1 GCA_009885705.1 Nitrospira sp.
CCCACCCTAATTAGGATGCTGAAAAAGTCCTCCAGCTTCGTTCTCGCATCGTTCAGACCCTCAACGTACCCTCCGGGTACGCCTCGGATCTTCACTCGCTGCGGCCTTGCTGGAAGGCCATTTTTGAGCATCCTGCGGGAATGCTTTCCTGTTGCGCCACACGTGCCTGCCTGTGCGTGTCCTCACGCAGACAGGCGGATTCTTGAAGTTCTCGTGTGCCCCAATAGTTTTTCCGCAGCCTGCTAATCTCTCGCATATGCCTGTTTGTGGT
Source organism: Nitrospira sp. (assembly GCA_009885705.1). Lineage (GTDB taxonomy): Bacteria > Nitrospirota > Nitrospiria > Nitrospirales > Nitrospiraceae > Palsa-1315. The sequence goes on from VFKF01000547.1 coordinate 272, forward strand.
TTCCCCCAGCTCTCTACTACGTCCTGGCCAATGTCACTGATGGTTTGCCGATTCTCTCAATCTGTGTACAATGCGCCCAGGTTCGTCACGTCAACTTGTGAGAGGATGAATGGCCAAGCGCAAGTCTCCCATATCGATTCCAACGTCCACATCTCCATCTAAAGCTGCCTCTCAACTGCCAGTGTCCAGGAAAGCCGGGCCCCCTATTGCCAAGGCAGTGACGGCGGTGGAGATGGGCGCCAGGCAGCGGGAGATTTCCGTTTCTGAATTCTTCACGAAAAACCGGCACCTGCTCGGGTTCGACAATCCACGCAAAGCGTTGCTGACCTGCGTCAAGGAAGCGGTCGACAACGCGTTGGATGCCTGCGAGGAAGCTGGAATTCTTCCTGAAGTCACGGTGCAGCTCGAAGTCGTGGCCATCGGAACAGCGGCGATCCCGCCCGCGAGCCAGGCCACCCGGTTCAGGATCACGGTCACGGACAACGGCCCCGGTATCGTTCGCCAACAGATTCCACGAGTCTTTGCCAAGTTATTGTACGGCTCGAAATTTCATCGCCTCCGGATGAGTCGCGGCCAGCAGGGAATCGGTATTTCAGCGGCAGGCATGTACGGGCAGCTGACGACGGGCAAACCGGTGAAGATTATCTCGCGCACAGGCCCCAAGGCATCGGCTCATTACTTTGAAGTGCAGATCGATACGAAGAAGAACGAACCGCTGGTCCATGAGAACAAGCAGATCGAGTGGGACCGGCCGCAAGGTACGCAGGTGGCGATCGAAGTCGAAGGCCGTTATCAGAAGGGCCGCGCGTCGGTGGACGAATATCTCGAACAGACGTCGATTGCCAATCCGCACGTGAGACTGATCTATCGAACGCCGGAAGGTGAGACGAAGGACTATCCGCGCGCCTATCACGAGCTGCCGCCCTCGCCGAAGGAGATCAAACCGCATCCCTACGGCATCGAATTCGGGATGCTCCTCAAGATGCTTCAGGAGAGCAAGAGTCTGACCCTGTCGAGCTTTCTGGAGAGCGAGTTTTGCCGGGTGCCGCCTGCGCTCGCAGAAGAGATGTGTAAAGCGGCGAAGGTCTCGCCCAAGGCGAAGCCACGGGACGTTCGCGGTGCGATCGCTGAAACGCTCTATCACACCATTCAAGCGACGAAGATCATGGCTCCTCCGACCAATTGTCTCTCGCCGATCGGCGAGAAAGCGATTCTCTCGGGCCTCTACAAGCAGATCAAAGGGGAGTTTTATACAGCCGTGAGCCGACCTCCCGCCGTCTATCGCGGCAATCCCTTCATCATCGAAGCAGGCTTGGCCTTTGGTAAAGCGCCTGACAGCGTGACGAAACCGGAGAAACAGGTGATGCCGTTGGCCGAAGGGGAGGAGGAGGAGGGAGATTCGGAGCTGGCGCGAGTGATTCGCTACGCGAACCGGGTCCCGCTGCTCTATCAACAATCGTCCTGTGCGACTTTTAAAGCGGTGCTTGCTACGACCTGGCGCAATTATGGGATTTCCCAGTCGCGCGGGGCCATGCCGGCTGGGCCGATGGTGATTTTCGTGCATATGGCTTCCGTGTGGGTTCCTTTTACGAGCGAGTCCAAGGAAGCGATTGCCGAGTACGACGAGATTCACAAGGAGATCACCTTGGCGCTCCGAGAATGTGGCAGGCGGCTTGGTCTGTTCCTGCGACGGCGGGAGCGGGCAGCCAGTGAGTTCCGGCGGCGCAATATTTTCGAACTCTATATCGAGGAAGTCGTCGAAGCCTGTAACCGGTTGAAGGGTGGGAAACTTCCCACTGAGAGGTTGAAGGCGCAGCTGCAGAAAATTGCCTCCTCGCGGACCGGCGGCATCAAGACGGATGAAACGCTTGGCAAGACAGGTGCTGGACCTGAGGGTCTGCCGCACTCGATTATCGTCACAGCGGAAGGCATCGAAGGAGAGGTGCTACCTGTGACAGCCAGTCTCGAGGTCGTTGCTGTCGAGAAGCCGCAGTCCTTTGCTGATTCACGCCGGACCGGCGCGAAGAAGCCGAAGCCGAATCCTGACAAGAAACACACTGCGTCGGACGCACCTGTTCCATCGGTTCTGAAGAAGAGTGTGTCCGTAAAGAAGCCAGCGAGCAATAGCCGCGCAGGTCGCACGGTTCACAGACCACGAACGCGTAGATAGGATCACGCATGGCGAAAACGAAATTGACCAGGAATGGGGCGGTTGAGAAGAAATTGATCGGGCTGGCCGATCTGGTGATTGCCGCCGCCCAGCAGGCCAAAGATCCGACGATGGCGATCCCGATTCGCGCCCTCTCGAACGTGACGTTCAACGAGCGCAAAGGCCTGCTCGAGATGGGAAAGAAGAAACAGGCGCGCTCCTTCTTCAACGTGGGCATGGCCAAAAAATTCATGCAGACCATGCTTGTGGCGGACGCCCTCTCCGAACTCCAGCGCGCGGAGCTGACGACCTCACTCAGAGAGATCTATTACCGGACCAAACATACCATTCAGGACTCGAACGAGAACACGTTCGATACCCAGGACGAATCGGACCCGATCATCGAGGATTTGGAAGTGTCGCTCGCGGCGTTGCGTGAAGAGTTGCATGTCCGTGCGGAGAACGGCGGAAGTGTCGTCGGCCCGCTTGTGCTTGGGGACGACGGCGATCGCGTCGATTGCGCCAAGCTGGGGAAAGGCGGCTACTCGGTCCCGTCGATTGTCGAGCCGGAGTATGTGGAGATCCGCCGTTGCACGGCTGATTTCGTGTTGTTGGTTGAAAAAGGCACCCAGTGGAACCGCCTGTCTGAAGACAAGTTCTGGCGTCGATATAACTGCGTGTTGCTGACTGGAAACGGGCAACCCCCACGGGGAGTGCGCCGCTTGGCGCGTCGCCTGCACGAAGAATATCGGTTGCCGGTCTATGTCCTAGTCGACAACGACCCCTGGGGATACTATATCTATTCCGTCGTCAAGCAGGGCTCGATCAATCTGGCTTTCGAGAGCGAACGCATGGCGATCCCCAAAGCCAAATTCATCGGTCTGTCCAGCGCCGACCCTGAGCGGTACGAACTTCCGCGTAACGTCGGGATCAAGCTGAATGAGAAGGATATCGCCCGCGCGAAAGAACTGCTTAACTATCAGTGGTTCCAGAAACCGGCTTGGCAGGAGGAAATTAAGCGGATGCTTGCCAGCGGGCTGAAGTATGAACTGGACGCCCTCGCCAACAAAGACTTCCAGTATCTCACGAAGAAATATCTACCACGGAAACTAAAAGAGAAGGACTGGCTGGACTAGCCCAATCCTTCTCTTTCATCGTGTCTCGGACGCAGGCGTTAGCTCGGTGGCAGCATCATGTAGAGCCCGACCATGATGAACGGCGCCGCGACATACATCGCTTTCTTGCCAAAACTATCGTAGACGCCATAGATCAAGATGACGCCCATGAACGTGAAGTAGAGCTGTCCGATCCCTCGATAACCTGCATTGTGTTCCACCGCCAGCGCGAGTGTGGGCGATCCCAGAATCAGCACCGCCAAAAAGGTTATCAGTCGGTTCATGTGAATCTCCTTCTCGATGAGGTTAAGGCCCATGGGGTCAGGTCGGTAGCGGTAACTGCTGCACAGACAACAACGCCCTCATGGCGATGGGCACTACGAGGGCGTAACGTTTTCTCCGAATCGATTGCTCTGGTCAGGCAAAATTGGGCTAACAAGGGGTCACGATATACCTCTACGATACATGAATAACGCCGCCATGCTGCGCCTTCCACTGAGGGAAGTCAAACACCGCCTCTCCCTTGCTTGCTCCCCCCTTCGGCCCGGTGTTAAGATCCCGCAGTTGATGGAGGAAATCGATGCCGAACATTGTGCTGTTAGTCTCGCCGAGCTGTGGGGCCTGCCCGTCGGCGAAGAGTCTCTGGAAGCAACTTCGAGTCAAATATAGCTTCGGCTATCGAGAGGTGGATATCACCACCGAGGATGGACGGAGCCTGGCCGATCGGCATTCGGTGAGGGCTGTGCCAGCTACGATTATCGATGGGCGGCTGACGTTTGTCGGGGTGCCCAGTCGCGAGAGTGCCGAGAAGGCTTTGCTGTTGAAAATGAAACCGCGAGACTAAGAGAAAGATCCTCCTAATGGTTGATGACGACGACGACGATTTTGAATTGCCCGTGCTTCCGGTCCTCGATAAGGGGCCTCCGCCCGAGTGCCCGATGTGCGGCGAATCGATGGGATTCATCGATGGCGGCTGGTGCTGCGTGGATTGTAACGGCGAGTTGTTAGGGCCTGAAACGGGCTAACCAGTGACGCGTGATCTGTGATGAGTGATGCGTCCTGGCTATAATTAAGAACATCATGGCGCTCTGTCTTGTGTTTGCTGGTCACCCATCACCGATCACTCGTCACGGTTGCTGATGCTTCGCATCGTCACCGGACCGTTTCATCCAGTACTCGATCGTGCTTTCGTCGAGGACATTCGTTCCTGTAAGGCCGATCATCCGTTTGCGCCGCTTGCCGTCATTGTCCCTTCGGCCGTTCTCGTCGAACAGCTGAAACAGTCCCTCACGCAGCAGGAGCCGCGAGCCGTCCTCAATATCCATTTTCTGACGTTCCATCAACTCGCCCTCAGACTGCGAGATGATTGTGCGGGATCGGCCGGGGCCGGTTCTGCTCCTCCCTTGCAACTGGTCGATGATTTCTTCTTCGAACAATTGGTGCGACAGGTGGTTCGGCGTCAGCTTCCCGGGCTGGAGCCGCTCACGCGAATGCCTGCGTCACCAGGAACGTGGAAGGGTCTGTGGGCGACAGTCCGCGACTTGAAAGATGCGGTGGTCGATCCGACGACGGCTTTGAACGCGCTCTCGGAAGGGGTATTCGAGGAAGACGATCGAACCTGGCTCCGTGCCTTGTTCACCCTGCATGCTGCAACCATGGAGGCCAGCCGATCGCTCGGGATCGGTTCCCCCGATGATTTGGCGGCCACATTCGGACGGGATCTCTCTGGCACCCCGTTCCTTCGCGGAATACAACGCCTGTTCTACTATGGCTTCTACGACCTCTCGCAGGTCCAACTTTCGTTTTTCCAATCGGTGATCCGTGCCGCTCCGGCGACGCTCTATTTTCCGCTACAGAACTCCCCGGCCTATTTCTTTGCGCGCCAATTTTTCGAGCGTCATCTCCTTCCGTTGGCGGATAGCCATGAGGATCGGAGCGGGAAAGGGGACTCCACCGCCACATCGGAACGGGTCGAACTTTCCGTCACACATGTGATCGGGGTCGAGGAGGAGTTAGCGACGGTCTGCCGTGAGATTCTGACCTTGGTCGAGGTGAACAGCTATCGTTTCGACGAGATCGCTGTGGTGGCCCGCACGTTGGAGCCCTACCAGGCCAGGCTGCAATCGGTGTTCGAACAACATCTGGTGCCATTCACGACCACGGCGGGAAAGCCGCTGTCGCGTGAACCATTGATCAAAACCCTCTTGCGTCTGGCCTCGCTCCCGCTGAATGATTTCGACCGTTCCGCCATGCTGGATGTGGTGACGTCGCCCTTCTACCGCATATCGGGGACCGATTCCTCGAGAGCCGGTTTTCGGCCCGATATCTGGCGTTCCCTTGTCTACACCTTGGGTATTACAAAAGGGGCGGCAGAGTGGAGACGGTTGGCGGAGTCGGCCAGTTCGTCGATTCTCCAGGATGCAACGGCAGCGATTGACGAGGACGACCGGACAAGAGGCGAGACAGGCCAGGCTCCTCAGCTCACGTATTTGTGGGAACTCGTGACGCGATTGATTCAGGATTGCCTGGCGCTTCCGGCGGAAGGATCGATCGGCACATTGACCGACGCCTTCGTCATGCTGGTGCAAGCTCATGTGCCTGTGCCTGGCTTGTCAGACGTGTTGTCGCATGAGTCGCCCGAACCGTCCGATCTCACCAAGGTTGGTTCGCTCATACGATCCGTGTTGGACCGGCTGCGTGAATTAGATCCGCTCGGAGGGGACCTCTCGTGGCGAGAGTGGTTTGAATTATTCCAACGGGTATTAGACGAAACCCGCATACCGATCGACGAGGAGCAGCACCAGGGCGTTCAGGTGCTGGATGTCATGACGGCTCGTGGCAGGACCGTCCGAGCGCTCTTTGTGCTGGGCATGAATGAAAAACTCTTTCCGCGCTATGTCCGTGAAGACCCCTTCCTGCGCGACCGTCAACGCGTCGTGTTGGAATCGACATTGGGATATAAGATCGATGAGAAGTTAGCCGGGCATGAGGAAGAAGTCCTGTTATTTGAACTCCTCAGCCGCTCGGCCACCAATCGACTGTATCTGTCGTACCAGCGAGCCGATGAAGCAGGTCGAGTCATGGCGCCCTCCGGTTTCATTGCCATGGCGATGCGCGATCCACGATTTGTCGCAAAGCCGGAAGAAGCGGTCCCTCGACGGCTGACTCAGCGGATCAGTGAGCAGCCTTCGATTCAAGACCTCTTACCGGCCGGGGAATTGACCTTGGGTTGCCTCTTGCAGGGCCATGATGCAGGTCCGGTATTTGAGGCCATGGGGCGGGACCAGCGTCTCTTTGAGCAGGGCCTCGCAACCCTGAAGATCATTGAGCGGGAATCCCCGGAGCTCGGTCCGTTCGATGGGATCATCGGAGCTCAGGCCACAACGTCACCGGTTGCTGCGAGACGGAGTTTCTCGCCGACCGCGTTAGAGCGCTATGCGACCTGCCCCTTCCAATATTTCGCGGATAAAGTTCTCCGGTTGGAGCCTGTGCGACGGATTCAGCAGGACCATCTGCCTCCCTTAACGATCGGGAGCCTGGTCCATGAATCCCTTCGGCTGAGTTACGAGAGACTGCTGTTGCTCAAGTGGCCTGATGGACCGCTGGACGAGGCCAGGGTGCAATCCACGGTGCATGAAGCCGTCCTCGATCGCTTTACCGCCCATGCGGCAAGCCAGGGGACTGGGCACGCATTACTTTGGACCTTGGCCTGTGAGCAGGTGACCGAGTTGGTTGCGGCAGCTGTGGCCTCAGACCAGGCAGAATATCTGGCAACCGGATTCCGCCCCGTTGCGTTTGAAGCGGCAGCTCAAGGAATCGTCCAGCTGGAGTCCGATGGGCCAGCGGTTTCCCTGAAGATTCACGGGACCTTGGACCGTGTCGACTATCGGTCTGAGCCTCCGGCGCTTCGTATCGTGGACTATAAATTTAAGCAGGGAAATGAGATTAGCCCGGTGGATCGAAACCTCGGCCTGTCGGCGGTGCGCGGATTCCGGCTGCAACCGCCGCTGTATGCTCGCATGACGCTGCCGTCGCTGCCAGCCGCAACCGAGGTGCAATTGCTCTTCCTGGCTCCGCAATGGAAGCAGCAGATTTCCCGCTCAACGTTTGAGGCCGGACTCTGGACCGGCCAGACCGGTGCGCTGATCGGGCAGACCCTCTCTGCCTTGATCCGGGGTATCGCGAACAGAGAATTTTTTATTCTCCCCGATGGCTATTGCGACTATTGCGAGTTTACCGGTGCCTGTCGACGCCATGATGCCATGGCTTGGTGGCGCTCCTATCGTTCACCCCAGGCCCGAGTCTTACGCAAGTTGAGAAAGCAGAAAGTACTGGATGAGTGAATCGCTGACATTGACGGACTCCCAGGATCGGCTCCTGGCAGAGACCACCTGGGATCGCAATGTCGTGGTGGTGGCAGGAGCCGGAACTGGCAAGACCACGATCCTCGTCAATCGCATCCTCAACTTGCTGATGAGAGAGCCGAATCCCCTGACCATCACGGAGGTGGTCGCCCTCACCTTCACCAATAAAGCCGCCACTGAAATGAAACAACGGCTCCGTGCGCAGCTCCTTCGCCTGACCGAGCAGGCCGATGATCTGAGCGCCACCTTCCGGACCCGTTATCATCTCTCAGCTGAACAAGTGGCCGAGCGGGCCAAGACGGCGCTTGAGCAAATGGAAAAAGCGCAGATCGGCACCTTGCATAGTTTCGCCGCACACCTCCTCCGGCTCCATCCACTAGAGTCAGGAGTAGACCCATCATTTCAAGAGGATGACGGGTCACGCTTCAAGGAACTGTTTCATTCGAGTTGGGATCGTTGGCTGGATGATGAGCTCGGATCTGACGGGCCACAGCATGCCCGCTGGCGGCTGATCCTCGCCGGGGCCTCCCTCGACGATCTCCAGCAGTTTACCGCCGCTCTCGCCGGGGACTTTGTCGACCTGGATGAGCTGGAACGTCAATGTCGATCCAACGCTCTGGAGGGCGCCTTTCGAGATTGGGTTGTGGCAACCCATAGCCGTGCGGCCACGATCCTTACTGCACAGGATCGACCCAAACGGCGTAAAGCGGAACAGATGCTTGCCGCTGCGGTGCAGTTGCTGGCACTCTTGCTTGAGCAGGGGCCGTTAGGGCTCGATGACTTGGCTCCTGATGAACGGGCTGTCCTGGAGAAAGATCTGGGAAAGCCGCCTGCCGGATGGGACGAGGATACATTTCAACAGACGGCATCGATTATCGGACTCGCTCAACAACTGCTGACGGTGAACCAGACCTACTTTCAAGAGGTGGTCACACTCGTTCGGCCATTTCTGGATCAGCTCCGCCAGGGATTTCACACCTCCGGGTGGATCGCGTTCGACGGGTTGCTGGCTCGGGCCAAAACCCTCCTGCGCGACCATCCGGCTGTTCGTGTCAGGATCAAGCAGACCTATCGCGCGATCCTGGTCGATGAGTTTCAGGACACGGATCCCGTCCAGTACGAGATCATCCTCTACCTCGGTGAACGGGCTGGCAGTCATCAGACCGCGTGGCAAGACGTCGACTTGGAACCTGGAAAATTGTTTATCGTGGGGGATCCCAAGCAATCGATCTATGCCTTTCGCCGGGCAGATATCGAAGCCTTCGAACGGGTCGTGGAGAAAATTCGAGCGGGTGGGGGAGGCGTCTATTCTCTGGTCACGAACTTTCGCAGCGACGGGGCCGTGCTGGATGTGGTGAACAATGTGTTCGACCGGCTCTTTCACGCGACGGAGCATATTCAACCGGCCAATGAACGGCTGGCCGCAAGGCCTCAACGAAAGCCGGAAGTCTCAGTTTCCGGGGCACAGCTTCGTCTTGTCACATCGGGAGAGGGTGATGAAGAGTTCGATGTGCAGGCTGCGACCAGGGCGGAAGCGGAAGCGCTGGCGCGTTGGTTGAAGGAAGAGCTCTTCGTTGGTACGACCGTCACAGATCGCGACCGCCGCGAAGGCCCACTCCAACCGGGCCACATTGCGCTGATCTTCAGAAAGTTAACTCAGGCACAGGTCTATCTGGATGCCCTTCGCCGCTACGACATCGCCTATATCACTGATGGGGAAAAACATTTCTATCGGCGTCAGGAAATTATCGATGTGGTCAACCTCCTCCGGGTCATCGACAACCCGCACGATACGATAGCGTTAGTCGGGGTTTTACGCTCACCCCTGGGCGGCATGGCGGACGGCGATCTCCTGGCGCTCCAACAGGTAGAGGGGTTGGACTATCGGCAACGAGAACGGCTGTCCGGCTGGAACCATCCCCAGGCGAAGATGGTGGCGCAGCTTTATGAGAGATTGGTCGAACTGCATCGGCTCGCGCCAGTAAGGCCTGTGCCTGACGCCATCGATTTGATCTTCGAACGATTGCCGGTGCTTGAGTTGGCCGCGGCATCGCTCCACGGTGAGCAAGCCGTAGCCAATTTACGAAAGACCAGAGACATGGCCGAAGCACTGGCCGACCGTCCCCATCTGACGTTGACCGGGTTCGTCGACTTGATGATGACCAGGGTGGCTGAGCAGCCCGATGAGGCAGAGAGCGCGTTGGCCGAGGAATCGCTCGACGCCGTTCGCGTGTTGACCATCCATAAGGCCAAAGGATTGGAATTTCCTGTGGTCATTCTTCCCGGCCTCCACCAGGGCTCCAAGAATCTCCGCAAGGGACCGTCCATCCATCATGATTGGTCGAGTCGTTGCTATAGCTTGCAGATGGGCGGCCAGTCGAATCTCGGAGCCCTGCTGGTGGACATGAAGATGGCGGCGCGGGAAGAGGCAGAGCAGAGACGGCTGCTCTATGTTGGGATGACCAGGGCGCGCGATCTGCTCGTGTTATCAGGCGGGCAGACCGGCAAGCCGGGGCATGATACGGTCCTTTCTCTCCTCGGTGAGGTCCTATCGGACGAGCCGACGTCACCGATGGATGGCCAGATTTGCATCGGGACAAGCCGCCTCACGCGTGTCATCACGCAGGCCACGGTGGCCACGAGACGTCATAGACCGGAGCCGCGATTGGCAGTCGCTCCTGCTCCCGCCCTTGGCCCGATTCTGATTCGTCGCCAGGCACGGCAGGTCGAGTGGGAGCAGCGCCGAACGACGCCGCGACGACTGACTCCGTCTGGTCTGGTCGGTAGCAAGCCCGAGACCCAGTTGCATCGGACGGTTTCTACGCGTGATGCTGATCTGGCCCGCTTGATCGGAGTCTGTGCTCATGCGGTGCTCGAACAGTGGGATTTCACCAGGCCTCGTTTCGAAGTCGGCGTGGTGATTGAACAGGCCTGTCGTCGCTATGCCGCACAGGATTATCCTGAATTGATGGCTGCCGCGATGGAGGATCTCACCGGTCTTTTTGAAACCTTTCTGTCATCAGAGCCCTACGCAAGTCTGCAACGTGCGACGGTGCTAGGACGAGAGGTTCCTTTCGTCATGCCTGTGGGAGAGGATCAGCTTATGGAAGGGGTGATCGACGTGATTTACAAACTTGACGACCTGATCTGGATTGCCGACTATAAGACGGATGATGTGGCAGCGGCTGACGTCCCGGCCAGGGCCGATCGTTATCGGTCCCAAGCGGACAGGTATTCGCGTGCCGTCGCAAGTGCGTTAGGATTGTCGTCTCTTTCGTTTCAGTTTATATTTTTACGGCCAGGTGTTGCCGTGAATGTCTAGGAGGAGGTTGCCCATGAACGTCAGATTCGTCCCTGTCATTGCACTATGGTTCCTCACTGCATGCACGAGTCCGCTATCGAAGCCGCTTACGGTATTGCAGGCTCCTGCAGGAGTCTCTCCTGCCGTGGCAACGCAACTCGATAAGGGTAACGCGCTGTTCGCAGAGCAGAAGTGGGCCGAGGCAGAGCAGATCTACCGTCAAGTCATCGCCTCCGAGCCGACATTGGCCGAAGCACATTATAATTTAGCGGCGACTCTTCATCGTGCAGGCAAGGCTGCCGAAGCCAAGAAGCATTACATGGAAGCAGCGAGTCTGGCTCCGGGGAACAAGGTTATCTGGGATGCACCGCCTCTTCGTGCGCGTACCTTCAACGATGACCTCAGCAAAAAATCGTTTCTAGATCCTAAGCCCTATTAGCCATCGCGAGGAATCCCTGCGATGTCACGTTCTCGACAGCGATTGACTGTTTCGCCGGAAGAATTCGACGCCTGGATCAACGAGGCAATCGCTGAATTGCCGCCGCCATTTGCATCGCTCGCCGACGAAGTCTCCATCGTGGTCGAGGAAGAGCCCTCTGTCGAAGTGCTGAAGGATCTTGAATTGGAGTCGGAAGACGATCTACTGGGGCTGTATCAAGGAGTCCCGATCGACGAGACGTCGTTCTTCCAGCCAGGCGGTGAGCTTCCGGCTCGTATTGCCATCTATCGAGGGCCCATTTTGCGCCTCTGCCGGACAAAGGCCGAAGTGATTCTTGAGGTCCGCGACACAGTGGTCCATGAACTGGGACACCATGTCGGGCTCGATGACGAAGAGATGCCGTACTAAGATTGTAACTGCTCAGGGGGTTAGGCTAAAGGCTGAAGGTGACTTCTACGATCTTGAGATCAAAAGCCGTGAATCCTCGCTGGGCGAGAAGTAAAGCCCCTAAATGCCTTCAGCCTAGTGACTGAGTAAGAGCCTACAGTTTTGCCTGTTGTATCAGGGCTCGACGCTGATATCCAAACGTAAGCATGAAGACTCCTATCAAGACCATAGGAAAGGAGAGCAGTTGGCCCATAGAGAAGGAACCTAGGACAAATCCAAGGTGCGCGTCCGGCTCGCGAAAGAACTCCACGATCATCCGGCAGACGCCATAACCGCCGATGAATCCCCAGAAGAGGGTGCCAGGAGGCGGCATCGTCTTCGCGATGATCCATAAGACGGTAAATAAGAGGACACCCTCAAGACCTGCCTCGTAGAGTTGTGAGGGATGGCGGCAGGCAGGCCCTCCGTTCGGAAACACCATGCACCAGTCGACATCGGTCGCTCGACCGTATAATTCTCCGTTGATGAAATTGCCGAGCCGCCCGAACCCGAGCCCGATCGGAGTGGCTGCCGCCGCTAGGTCTGCGACGGTGTAAGCGGGAATCCCCTGACGTCTACTGAACCAATACAAGGAAACGATGACGCCGAGTAGGCCTCCGTGGAAGGACATGCCTCCTTCCCAGACTGCGAGGATCTTGATCGGATGCTGTGAATAGTATGAAAAGTTATAGAACAGCGTATAGCCGATCCGCCCTCCGATGAAGACCCCTAACGCCGCCCACACGACCATATCGTAGATCTGATCTTTCGTGAGGGGCAGTCCCTTGGAACTCACTCGACGCATTATCAGAAAATAGGCGCCCGTCAGTCCAATCAAGTACATCAGACCGTACCAGCGAAATTGGAGCGGCCCCAGCTCAAGGAAGACCGGACTGATGCTGGGGTAGGGGATTGCGTGCAAGATATTCATGTATGCCTCATGTGGCCAGTTGGCAGGATCATAGGTGAGGATCTTGGTCATTGCAAGCACGTGGGTGCACCGCGTGAGTACTCCTTCTGATCGTTGCCAGAGGCCAGTTTGCACCACTACCACTTTCGTATGTTGGTTTTCTGTCACGCCTGTGTCGCGATCTGTGAGGAAAACACAACTGAGAATTAATGGCTCTTAATCATCGGGCGAGGACGCATCGAATTGTGGGATGTTTTCGTGGTTATTCGTTTGGCATGTTTACTGCTGAAGCGTATAGGCATGACTGTGCAGCGGGCCGACAATCATATTTCTCATTTAACCGTTTCAAGGAGGTTCACCATGTCAGACCAGGGACGTCAGGTTGCAAAGGTTGCAGCGTTGGTGGCAGGTGGGGCGGTGATCGGAGCGGGGATTGGATTACTCTTCGCGCCGCAAACGGGAGCCGAAACCAGGCGTGATGTCGGTCGCTATGCGAAGAAGGCTCAATTACAGGCGACTCGCTGGGGCCGATCGGTCCAATCCGGGGTGAAAGAAGTGATGGATCGCAGCAAGGCTCTTATTCAAAAGGACGAGCAGAGACCAAGGATCGAGGCAGTCTAGTTGAATCGACTGGCTCGTCGATCAGACTTGCGGCGCAAACGGCAGAGGACCGATCTGTTTGCGCCGCAACACTGGCCTTGACCGACCTGGACCCCGATGCTAGAGTCCGGCCACTGCGGCTTTTGCTGCCGGAGTGGCGAAATTGGCAGACGCAAGGGACTTAAAATCGGACCGAGGGGGATTGCTCAAGTCGTTGATGACATGGGCAATCCCCTTTGTTTATGCGGTGTTTATCCTTTTATCTTCTTGTTTTTCCTTGTCGCTCTTTGTCTCCATTCAGCCTGTTTTGTCTACTCCGCTAACACTGTATTAACACCTGCAAAACGACCAAGTTTTCTGTGTTCCCACGGCGGCATCGGCTGTGGATCAGCCCACAAGCCTCTCCTGTCCTCTCGTGCGTCCCTCTCCAACCCTTCCAGCACCCTATCCCCCGGCGCATACTTTCGATGCCACCACCAGCAGCCGTCTTTGACGAGTTCCTGATTGAGGTTTATCCCATCCGGAAGGATCACGTCTCCAAAGGTGCGTGTGTATTTGTCGTGGCCGTGGGCCTGGAGCGTGATGTTCTCTCCGAAGACAAAAGAGCGGTCGCGTGCGTGGCTTTCTGTCTAGAGGGGCGACCCTCCGCCCATTGAGCAGGCCTACGTTGCCTCAATGGCTCTGTCCCTGAGCCTGTCCCACCACCAACACCAGCTGGTCAGTTCCACAGAGCCTTCAAGATCCCCTCAGAATAGACCGATACGATAATGGTGAGAATCCGAGCTGGTCATGCCGGAGGCGGCCGGGCACGTGCGGTAATTTCTCGTATCCTAAGAGGACCTACATCTTGCTCCCTATGATCCAGCGGGCTTTCGCTCTAGTCTTGGCGATGCTTCCACGTGGCAGCCTCCTTCCTGACGAAGTCTGGCTGCAGCGCCATCGATGGCTTGGCGCGCTTCTCTGGATACATGTCGGTGGGTTGAGCGCCTATGCTATCTGGGAAGGACGGCCACTGAGTGAAATTGTGACGGTCTTCTCCAGCCTTGCAGCTTGCGTAGGCCTTAGTGGGTGGACCCTCCTGACTCGTCAGGTGAGATCCTTGCTGCTCAGCTTTGGATTGATGACTTCCTCCGTCTGGCTGGTCCATTTCTCTGGTGGTTACATTGAAATGCATTTTCACTATTTTGCACTGCTCCCATTTTTGGCGATGTATCAATCCTGGCCTCCGTTTCTGTTGGCCATCGCTTATGTGGGAATTCAACACGGTGTCGGCGGCTTCCTCTGGCCGAGTCATATCTACAACCATCCAGCGGGCGTGGCACACCCTTTTACGTGGGGGCTAATTCATGCGGGTTTTCTTAGCGTCTCGTGCATTGGCCTCCTTATCTCCTGGCGAGCAAATGAGAAGGCTATGGAACAGCTGACTCGTTTCCACTATACGCTCGACCAGACGCTCGACTGCGTGTTCATGTTCGCCCCCGATACGTTGCGCATCATCTACTGCAACCGGGGGGCGTGCGCGCAGGTCGGCTACAGCGAGGCCGAGTTGCTCACGATGACGCCCGTGGATATCAAGCCCGAAATCACGCCTGAGCAGTACCAGGCCATGCTGCAGCCGCTATGCGACAGTAGGCAGTCGAAATTGACCTTCGAAACACTACATCGGCACAAGGACGGACACGACATCCCGGTGGAAATCTCCTTGCAGCTAGTACGGCAGGCAGGCGAGGCCCCTCGCTACGTGGCGATCGTCCGCGACATCAGCGAGCGCAAACACCTCGAAGCCCACGCGCTGGAGCGAGACGCGCAGCTCCGTGCCCTCTTCGACCATGCCGTGGACGGCATCATCACGATTACGGACCAGGGCCTGATCGAATCGTTCAATCCGGCGGCGGAGCGGCTCTTCGGCTACACCGCCGCCGAGGTCGTGGGGCAGAACGTGAAGCTCCTCATGCCGGAGCCCTACCATTCGGAGCACGACGGGTATCTGTCCAACTACCGGCAGACTGGTACCGCGAAGATTATCGGCATAGGGCGGGAAGTGATCGGACGCCGGAAGGATGGCTCAACTTTTCCCCTCGAACTCGGTGTCAGTGAAATCAAGCTGGACACGCGCCGCCTCTTTACCGGCATCGTCCGCGATATCACCGA
>VFKF01000162.1 GCA_009885705.1 Nitrospira sp.
GATCTTCAGCTGACCACCGACACGTTAAAAGCATCGGTGCGAGATGCGCAGCGGACGGTGGCGGAGTTGCGGGCCGATCTTGAAGTGCGGCGGAGTGAATTGGCCGAGGCTCAGGTGGCTCGAGCCCAGCTGGAAGGTCGAGTCAGGGAAGCAGAGCGGCGGGTCATCGAAGCGCGGCAGGTGATTGAGTTGCAACGGGAAGAATTGGCCGTTGCTCGGACGGAACGAGCTCGTGTGTCACGAGGCAGCCATCAGTTGCAGGGCCAGTTGAAACAGATGCAGCAGCAGTTTACGCAACCTGGGAAATCGGAATCGGCTCATGATGGGCAGGGGGCCGCCCCACTCCCGTCTCGCGGTGCGATTCGCAAAGGTTCGAAGGCGACGCAGGTTCCTGTGCAACGAAATCAGCTCTCAGAATTTCCTGACACGCCTCAAAGCGGTGCGATCACAGCGGCGGTGACGCAGGTGCCGATCGACCGTGAGTCTTCGTCAGCGGTTGAGTCGCAGCTGGCGCCAACTAAGCATGTCTCCGTAAAGCCTGGTGATACGCTTTGGAGTATCGCGCAGAAGTATCGAGTCAGTGTGGAACGTCTGCGGACGCTCAATCAATTGACCGACAATAGGATTGTCATTGGACAGGCCTTATGGTTGCCGGATGATCGGCCCATGTCCGCGGTCGGTGCCGATAAGGTTGCGTTGACGCCATAAATATCCAGTCCTGTTATCCGCCTGATATTTGCACACGTCTTACCATGCCTGTCTTTGCTTACAGAGTGGCCCGTTCTGATGGTTCAACCCTCGATGGGAAGATTGAGGGAGAGGAAGAACACCTTGTTCGAGCCAAATTGGAAAGCCAAGGCTTTCTTATTTTTCGGCTGCAGAGGCAGGGGGCGGCCCCAGCCGGTTTGGGTCTTGGGTTACAGGCGTTTGGGAAGCTTCCACTTGGCGAATTTTTGGTATTCAATCAGGAGCTGCTCGCTCTTGTGAAGGCCGGTCTCCCCGTATTGCGGGTGTGGGATCTCTTGATCGAGCGATCTAACCATACAGGATTTCAGCAGTCCTTGCGGACGGTTCGACAGGATATACGTGGAGGGGCATCGGCTTCAGAAGCGTTGGCAAAACACCCGGCCCATTTTTCCGAACTGTATATTGCGACGATCAAAGCGGGAGAACAGTCAGGGAATCTCGCCGAGGTGCTGCAGCGATTCATTGCCTATTTGAAATTGATGATCGGGCTGCGCCAGAAAGTTTCGAAAGCACTGGCCTATCCTGCCTTTCTCGTGCTTGTCGGGATTGCTGTTATTGGGTTCCTGTTGACGTACGTCGT
Source organism: Nitrospira sp. (assembly GCA_009885705.1). Lineage (GTDB taxonomy): Bacteria > Nitrospirota > Nitrospiria > Nitrospirales > Nitrospiraceae > Palsa-1315. Next base: position 1,328 of record VFKF01000162.1, read on the forward strand.
GCCGACATTCGTGTCAGTCTATGCCGAGACGTCGAAGTCGTTGCCGCCCGCCACACAACTGTTGCTCGATGTGGTGACAGGCGGCAAAACATACCTGATGCCAGGGTTTGCCGGACTCGTTATTCTTGGGCTCGCAGGACGCGCGTACTATGCGACGTCGGCTGGGCGACTTGTCGCGGATCGGCTGTTATTGAGCGTGCCCATCTTGGGGCCGATTTTCGTGAAACATTATACGGTGCAGCTCACGCGCACACTTGCAACGATTCTTGCCGGAGGCACGCCGCTTGTGGAGGCATTGTCTATTGCACGAGGCGCTATCTCGAATCGGTATGTGTCAGTCGGCGTGGCGGGTACGGTGGCAGAAATTCGCGAAGGGACGACGTTGGCCGCCGCATTGGATCGTCCAAAAGTGTTTCCGAAGTTAGCGGTGGAGATGTTATCGGTCGGTGAGGAGACCGGATCGTTGCCGACGATGTTGCACGATGTGGCTGAATTTTATGAAGGTGACCTGGACCTCCGGCTCACGCAACTGACGACCTGGATTGAGCCGGTGTTGCTCTTGATTATGGGGGTTCTCGTGGGCGCGATCGTCATCGTCATGTATCTGCCGGTTTTTCAAATGGCTGGGGCGGTGTAGTGCGGCAGACTGGTATTACAGGGATCGGCTTTTGTGCCTATTGAGGAGTGAGTAGGAGCCTATGGCGCGGACTGTGACTCGCCCAACGCTTGCGGATGTGCTTGTGCGGCAGGGGATTCTGCCGAAGCAGACGCTCGACCAGGTGCTCAGCCGCTTGGGTGGCGTGACGGCAGCTCTCGGCCAGACCTTGGTAAGCGAGGGGCTTCTCTCGGAGGAACAGTTGGCGCGGGCATTGGCGGCCCAGTTTGACTTGCCTTGTAATCTGCTCACAGAGTTTCGGGTTGACCAGTCATTTTACGACTCCATGTCGGTGAAACTCATGCAGCGGCATCCGTTCATTCCGATTGCAGAGCATGAAGGCCGCTTGGCTGTTGCCATTCCCGACCCTCAGAACCTCCTGGCGCTGGATGAGTTGGAGTTGCTCTTGGGCCGTCCGTTGGACTTGGTCGTGAGTCCGAGAAGCTCGATCCTGGCATCCCTGGAACGAAGTGAAGGCTCCAGCCAAGCCCTCCGGGAACTCGAGGCCGAGTATCGATCTGTGCTGGTGAAGGAGGACGAGCGTGGCGAGGAAGTCCTCACGATGGATCACGCAGGAGAGGATCAAAGTCCTGCCGTCAAATTGCTGGACTCGATTCTTCTGAGCGCGTTGCAGCGACGGGCCAGCGACATTCACATTGAAGCGGCGGATCGTGCCACCAAGGTGAAGCTGCGGGTTGATGGAATTCTCGTTCCGGCAATGGAACCGCTCGATGTCCGGCTCCATGCGCCGTTGGTCTCTCGACTGAAAGTGATGTCTGATCTGGACATCGCCGAGCGGCGGGTGCCGCAAGATGGAAGCTTCCGGATGCGGCTGGAGCGAAAGACCGTCGATTTCCGTGTCTCAATTCTTCCCAGCGTGTTCGGTGAATCGGTCGTCATTCGTATTCTCGATCGCGAAGCGATTACGACGGGTGTGTCGACGTTGCGATTGGAACGACTGGGATTTAACGCGGAAGATCTGAAGCGTTTTCGGCGCGCGATCACGCGACCCTACGGCATGGTGTTAGTCACCGGTCCGACCGGAAGCGGTAAGACGACGACGCTGTATGCCGCGATTACGGAAATGAACATTAAAGATGACAAGTTGATCACGATCGAAGATCCGGTCGAGTACCAACTGTCGGGGGTCGTGCAAATTCCCGTGAATGAGAAGAAAGGCCTGACCTTTGCACGCGGGCTACGGTCCATCTTGCGTCATGATCCTGACAAGATCATGGTCGGTGAAATCCGCGATGGGGAAACCGCGCAAATCGCCATCCAGTCGTCGCTTACCGGTCATTTGGTCTTGACGACAGTGCACGCCAACAACGTGTTCGATGTCATCGGGCGATTTGCTTCAATGGGAATCGATGCCTACAACTTTTTGGCTGCGCTGAACTGTGTGCTGGCGCAGCGGCTGGTTCGCATGGTGTGCCTCGCCTGCCGCGTGGAGGTCAAGCTCGATCAAACTCTGGCGGAAGAATCCGGTCTCGATTTCGAAGAATATAAAGACGTGCCGTTTTATGAGGGCAAGGGGTGCCAGGAATGCCATGGCACTGGGTATCGCGGCCGAAAATGCATTACGGAGTTTCTGGATCTGAACGACGAAATCAAAGAAATGATTCTTGCCGAACGCCCCCTCTCCGAGATCCGCTATCGTGCGGTGACTGGCGGGATGATCACGTTGCGGCAGTCCGCCCTCAGAAAGGTGCTGGAAGGTTCTACGACCTTGCGAGAGATCAATCGAGTGACGTTCAGTGAGGAAGGTTAAGTGATGTGGGGACTTGCCACTAATCGTCCGCGGCACTGCTTGAAAATCGGCGCGCAGACGCTCGCCTGGGGAGAAGCGGTTCGCACCTGGCGCGGGCGATATCGCTACCGCTGTGTTCTCTCGCCGACACCGACCGGGACTATCAAGCTATCCCCCATGGATCTGAATCTGACAGATATCTCTGCGGTTGAAACCCGCCTTCGGTCGTTGGCGGGACCAAGTCGAGACGTTCGGTTTGCAGGGCGCGTATGGCTGCCTGACGTTCCACGTCCGATTGTGTTGCTGTTGCCAGATCTGTCGGTGCGCACGACGGTGTTGCAATTGGACCAATTCCCGGCTCAAGCGGAAGAGCAAGAGGCGTTGATTCGTTGGCGCGTAGGGCAGGACCAGTTGGTGTCTTTGGCCGGAGCTAAGGTTGTCTGGCA
>VFKF01000100.1 GCA_009885705.1 Nitrospira sp.
ATCCAACGAGCTCCAGATTCTGTTTCACGATCCTGACAGGCACGCCCTCTCCTCTGACATCCACCGTTCGTTCTTGTGCAGGTCTTCACCTGTCTCGCTACCAAAGTAGGGGCCGCTCCCAGCTTTTAGGGATCTAGGCAGAGAGAGGGCATTGCATTACCGTGCCTGCATGTCCGCTCAGACTCCTGCTGGCCAAGGGGTCCATAGCTATGGCGTGACATCACGAGCGCTGGTATGTGCCAGAGACAATAAGGAAGGTACCACGATGATCATGACGTCGACGCTGCAGGAATTGCTGATCTCGTTTCATGGAGTCGCGGTCCGGTATCTGGCCTCTTCCCCTGCATTGCTCAGCCCCGTGGCCCTGTTCCGTCAGCACTATCGATGTGACGATGTGGCTCCTGACCCGCTCACGATTCAATTCGAAGAGGTGGGAAGTCGCGGAGACGTGCCAGTCCATCTATCGCCCTCGGCACGACAACTATTTTCCGGGACCAAGCCCGCGCTCGGTGACGCATTGCGCGTTCTCTGGCACTGCACGATCACTCAAGACGGAGGGCGCCTCGTGGTGGATCTACATGAACAGGGAGCGCTGGTGATCGATGGAGACCGGGGAACGGCGAGGGGATATTTCGTTCATCCGGAGGCGATGCATGCCGACTTGCGTGCGAGCTTTTTTCATTATGCCTTGGCGGAGTTGTTGAAGAGCCGGCGCGCACAGATGCTGTATGCCGCGGCGTTGGAGTATCAGGGCTGTGGGGTCCTCATTGCCGGCCATCGGGGGTGCGGTCGAACGACCGCGATGCTCGCACTGCTTCGCGCCGGCTACCGCTATCTGTCCGACGATCATCCGTTGCTGCGGGATCATGGCGCGAATGTAGAACTGCTGTCCTTCCCGATGACGATCGAGGTGACGGACCGCACGATCGGGTTCTTCCCTGAGCTCCAGCAGGCCGAGCCAGGCTTGGTGCGCCAGGGTGCCTACAAGAAGCATTTTGATGCAGTGGATCTGTATCCGGAATCGATCGGTACGTCCTGTACGCCGGCCATGCTGCTCTTTCCTCAGGTGGCGGATATGCCCTACAGTTGTCTTGAACCGCTGTCCAAGAGCCAGGCGTTCGACGCCATTCTGCCGCAAGCCGCATTCCTGTCCGATCGGGACATTGCGCGACAGGATTCCCACCCCTTGTCGAGATTGGTGCAGCAGGCCGATTGTTATCGTCTGCACTTTGGGCAAGACGTGCTCGATCTGCCTCGACTGATTACTCCCTTGTTGGGGCGGAACTAAGGAGCCATTGTTTCGTTCTGCCACCTCGACGATCCCAGCCTCCATTGCCCCTGAAAAATTCTGCATGGTAGGATAGCGCTGAATCGTGCGAAGAGCTAATAGCGTATGGCTTATGGTAGAAGCACGAATAAGCATCCGATCATCTTTGTGCTTGTGCCATACGCTATACGCCATATGCTCTTCGTGGTTCTAAGAAGGAGGCTCTCATGAAACGAACATGGTGGGTATTGGGTGCGCTGTTGTCTCCGATCCTTGCGGCCCATCTGGTCCTTGCCGCGGGATCGTTCAAGCTCGGCGAGAAGGCGCCGTCATTTACCTTGACCGCCATTACGGGCGAGACCGTGGCGTTGGATAGCTATAAGGGGAAGGTGGTGGTCCTCGGGCTATTTCATATCTGCGATCCCTGCATGATGCAAGGGACGACGCTCCAGAAAGTGTCCGAGCTCATGAAGGGCAAAGAGGTTGCGGTGCTGGGGGTCAATTCGTCCGGCGACTCCAAGAAGAGTGTCGGTGAGTTTCTGTCAGCCTTTCCCGTGAAAGTCACCTATCCCTATCTCCTCGATCCGAGCAAGGTGACGGATAAATTGTACGGCGGTGGGAAGTTTATTCCCAACGTGTATGTGATCGATCAACAGGGCGTGATCCGGTGGCAACGTGTCGGCAATATGGATCTGGCCGGAGATGCGGCGATTGTCGCGGAAGTCGAAAAATTGTTGGCTGGCGGGCAGAGCAAGATGTAAGAAGCAGGAAGACGGGGGCTCTCCCTGCTCGCCGACCGCGCACGATCAGAATGTGCTCGGTCGATGCGCGCATTCGGAGAGACCCCGTCTCCCTGCTTAGCGACGAACCGACTTCCGTGAGGGAGAGGAAAGAAGAAGACGATGGATGAGATGGAAGTGGGCAAGCAGAAGTTTTTGGAGTTGGTGAAGGGGGCGGATGCTGCCGTGCAGGTGGTGATCCCCGTGACGCCTTCGAACAGCATGTTTCTGATCTCCCTCACGAAGGGACCGAATCGGAAATTTATTACGATTTCGGAAGACGACATTATCGACTTGCCCAACGAAGCCAGCATCCTGACGAAGGTGACGAAAGTCGTGAAAGATGCCGTCGCGGCATTGTAGTTCTGTCTGTGCCATCAGCTATCAGCCATCTGCTCAAATTGTATTATGAAAAACATCCTTCCCGGTATCTGGCAATGGTCCTGGTTCTCTGAGGAGAAACAGATCGATTTCAACGGGCTCTTCTTGACCGTCGGGGAACATAAAATTCTCGTCGATCCTCCCCCGATGACGGGGGATGCGAGTGCGGTTGTGTTGCGCAATGGGCCCGTCGATTACATCATCGTCACGAATCGCGATCACGTGCGCGAAGCGGTGAAGTATCAGGCCGAGTTTCGCTGTCAGCTGCATGTGCCGGAGGTGGACGCGCCGCTAATGGATCTGAAGCCGACGAAGACGTTCAAAGATGGGGAACTGCTCATCGGCGGGATCTGGGTGATACAGCTCAAGGATCAGAAGTCTCCAGGCGAGTCGGCCCTGTTCATTCAGCAGCGGAAAGGTGTGCTGATTGTCGGCGATGCCCTGATCGGAAAACCCGCCGGCTCCGTCAGTATGCTCCCAGCTGAAAAATATGCCGATATGGCGAAGGCTCAGGAGGGGCTCCGTCGCCTCCTCAAGTATAACTTCGATAGTCTGCTCGTCGGCGACGGAGCCTCGATTCTCACAGACGCCAAGCCGGCAGTCGAACGATTGCTCCAGCCCGCATCATGACGCTACGGAACGGACTGTCCGAAGAACTCAATCGCCAGGGCAACGAGCATTTCTCGCGCGGTCTCTATACCGATGCCTATACCTGTTATGCCAAGGCGTTAGAATGCGACCGGCTGACCGGCGACCAACGGGCGTTAGCCTCCACGTTGGGGAATCTCGGGAATATTTGTGCGGTCAGCGGGCGTCGGGAGTCGGCGCAGACCTACTACCAAGAGGTGCTGGAGCTGCAGAAGATTTTGGGGGATGAGAAGGGAATCGGGACGACCCTGGGAAACTTGGGCAATCTGAGGGCCGATGCGGGCGAATGGGATCGTGCCAAGGCCTATTACCTCGAAGCGTTGGATCTCATGAGCAAGGTTCACGATGAGGCGGGCAAGGCGGTATTATTTTCGGATCTTGGCTTGGTCGCTCGCGAGACCAAGGAGTTCGACCAGGCGATCGGATACTACGAGCAGTCGCTGGTCCTGATGCGGCGGTTGGGAAATCAGGGCGGCGTGGCCGATGCCTGGCGCATGATCGGGCGAACGTTTTTGATGCAGCAACGGTACGACGATGCCATTGCCTGCTGCCAGACCAGCCAGTCCATTGCCGAGCGTTCGCGCGACGAGTTGCGGACCGGCGGGGCGCGGTATCTGTTGGCACAATGTTATGAAGAAACCGGCAAGTTGCGAGAGGCGGCAGATCTTCTTGAACTGGTGGTGCGGATGGATCGCAAGTACCAGCTGCCGAAACTCGAAGAGAATATTCAACGGTTGGCGGCTCTGCGTGCCAGTCTTGCCGGGCAGGACGGTCCACCACCCCATCGAAAGGCGCGCGCATGAGTACTGGAGCCCCGACAGCCTGGACGGCATTTAAAGCCTCGCTGGCCCCTGTGTTTCCGCGGTTAATCGAGTTGGAGCCGGGCGGTCCAATGGCGATGGAACTCGGTCACAATGGCTGGCTGTTGGAGCTGACGCCAGACGGAAAGCTGCTCTGCCAGTATGGGATGGCGTTAGACGATGTGATGACGCTGCTCTCCGATGGGACGCCGGAAGATCTCGGCACCGATGAGATCGCCAAACAGGCCAAGTATTACATCCAGCCGGCCGTCGCAAAGTATCGTGCGATTCTGTTGCAGTCGGGGTTCTCCGAACGGACGGAGATGAACGACAACTATGTGGCGGCCTGCTTTGAACGGACTGTGGACATGGCCAACCCTCAGGCCGCGCAGGACTTGATGCGTTGGTGTGTGAAGACGATCGGCGTGGAGGGGTGAGTCAACAGATCGCGACGTTCGATGATTTGCGCGATGCCATCACGGCCTACCGGTTGCCGCGAGTCCTGATCGCCGCCCTTGAGCTGAATCTCTGTACCGCCGTCGGGACCAAGACCTGGACAATTCCTGCCCTGGCCCGCGAGATGAAGGTCAGTGAGCGGGGGTTGGCGATCCTCTGCCGGAATCTCGCGATGGCCGGCCTGCTGAAGAAGAAAGGTGAAACTTATCGGAACAGCCGATTGGGCGCCACGGCGTTGAACGCCGCGCATCCTGCCTATCGGGGAGACTATCTCCGGCTCATGACGAGCCATTGGGCCGATTGGGGCCGTTTGTTGGAATCGGTACGGAGCGGATTGCCGCTCGATCACGATGAGCCGGATGAGCCGGACTACCGTCGCCGGTTCACCTGGGCCATGCATCACCGGACCTTGGAGACGGCTCCACAGATTGCCGCTCAACTCAACCTGGGTGGGGCGCGGACGCTACTCGATCTTGGCGGCGGTCCCGGCACCTATGCCATGGCCTTCCTCGCCAAGAATCCGCAACTTCGTGCCACGGTCTGCGACCGTCCCGCCGCCCTCGACGTGGCGAAGGAGATTGCCGCGACTCACAAGGCCGGCACCCGACTCTCCTACCTCCCATTGGACCTGCTGACGGACCGCATCCCCGGCACCTATGATGTCATCTGGTATTCGAACGTGCTCCACATCTATTCGCCGCAAGACAATCGGGCGGTATTTCAGCGGGCGTTGGCCGCCTTAAACCCTGGAGGCCGATTGCTGATTCAGGACGCCTTTCTCCACGACCGGGAAGGTCTGCATCCCGATGAGTCGAGTCTTTTTGCGGTCTCGATGTTGCTGTTTACCGAGCGAGGCAATACCTATACGGCAGCCGAAACAAAGGCCTGGTTGACGGATGCGGGATTTACGCGGATCAAGATTGTGCGGATGAAGAAGGGGATGGAGGACTGGGAGGATGGGATCCTGGAAGCACGGTCTCCTGGAACGCCTGTAAAAACGCGCGTCCGCCGAACACAATCAGGGAACAGTTCGCGGTCCCGCTCATCACGCTGAAGAACAACAGGGTGCCAATTTCAGCTTGCCCTCCCAGGATGCTCGTGACCGTGGCAAGATCCAAGGCCAATCCCACCGTTCCATAGATGACGCAGGCCATGGCGGTCCAGGTCCATCCAATCCAGACGAGTCCCGCGAGGGCGAGAGGACAGACGACCAGATAGAGCATCCATGCGATTCGGCCTGCCGGAGTCGCAGCTGGTGCGAGTTGGGTGGTCTGGGCTCCAATGAGGCAGAGCCCTGCGAGGAGGCCGATGATCGTCCAGGTATGGCGCATGGCTGCGATGATACCTGGCTGCTGCTGCGTACAGCAACTGCAGGATGCTGAAAAGTCTGCCAGCGTATAGACTGTGAAGCGTCCCTCGTGAAGCGTATCTCGCAAAAATTCTGTAGCTGCGCTTGCGACGAGATACGAATGACGCTTTACGGATGACGGACAGAGAAGACAGCCTTTTGAGCATCCTTCGAATAGTTCGCCGCCAGGAGTGGATAGTTTCGAGGGGGTAGGGCAATGGCAGATTCATCTGATAACGCGCTGCAAGCCTGTCTGTTGATCTATGACGGAGAATGCCGTCTCTGTGTCACAGCTAAGAGGGGGCTCGAACAGCTGGAGACACAGGTAGATGCCACTCCGATCAGGATGATTCCCTATCAGAGCGAAGAGGCCAAGCAGGCGTTGGGTGAGGTCTATCGGCCTGGTCGCCCCGATGTCGCTTTCCTGATTCGTTCCGATGGGGAGATTGCCAGTGGGCTCGATGCCTTTCTAGCCCTCCTGCCGGGCCTCAAGGGCGGGCGTATTCTGTCAGGTCTCTTCAGTATTCCGCTGGTCAAGCCCATCGGCTATCTACTGTATTGGTGCGTGGCCCGGTGCCGGTACGCGGTCCTTGGCAAGGTTTCTCAGTCAGAGCGTACGGAAAAGCCTCGTTAATCGGCTAAAGAACCCCCTTATCACCGGCGTATTTCTCCTGGCGTTTTCCTTATCCAGTGCGGTGAGCCTGCCTGTGTTCCCCCCCTTTCGGAGGGGGGGGCCTCCCACAGTGGGGAATTTACCCCGAAGGCCGTCAATGCGAGACTCCAGCACAAGCAAGGGGGACCAGCACATGACGATGATGCAGCGGTTATCTCAGACGATACAGGAAATGAGCGAATGGTTCAGGCCGATCCGGCG
>VFKF01000012.1 GCA_009885705.1 Nitrospira sp.
CTCACTTTGGAGGGGGATTACTACACCTCTACTTCGAACGCAGCTCTACAGCACAGGATGACATGACGTTTACCGGTGAGAACGCTCAGAAAATCTGGGCCGCGATGGGGTAACAGGAGCTGGAATAGGAATGGGATGGAGGCAAGGACCGACAGAAACCCGGCGCAGGGTTTCTGTGCGAGCGTCCATCTCGACCTCATCAGTTGAGATAGACGCGATGAGACATGCGGAAAGGAAATCAGGCGATTGCGAGAGACGCCTGTTCGAGGGCCTGCAGAATGGAAGGATCTATAAATCGAACTCAAGCACGTCGCGCTGAACAGACACGTCAGCCCACCTCGATCGTCAGATCGTGTAAGTGCTCCATGCCAAAACACATCAGCGTGCAATAAATCTTATAGTTCTGCGCACCCTTGTCTCCGGCAATAAATTCAAGCGTGGCCTGCCTATTTTTGAGACCGAGCTCCTTCGTTTCCGCAACGATTTCCTTGCCGTTATGCAGGGCAAATGCATGTACAAATCCATGTTGTTCCTCAGCGGCGCGCATGAGATCGCGCAAGACCTCAGAAGTCTTCTCGTCAAAAAGAAATGTAACACGCACGGATGCACCCTTCTTGACATGGAAGGGTGCATCGATCAGGCGTCCAGTCGCATCACTAAATCCATCTTTGTTGACCTTGATCTTCAATTCAACATCGGGATTTCCTGCTCCGGCATTCAGCACAAAGAGGACTGAAAGACACACCGCGACACACAGAACCAATAGCCGTTTCAACATCTACCCCTCCGCGACGCATTCAACACTGTAGGGCGGCGAGACACGCACCATCTCCACCGCCAACTCTCTCCCCCACTCCATTCCACTCGAAGCTGACGTTCAGCGGCTCCTGGCACTGTGGCCAGAACGCCTCGACCACACGAAGTCCTTCACGGCATCAGAATGCCTTGCCCACACTTCACTATGCGGCTGATGAAGCTTGCAGAGAGAGGCTCACCCTTCACTGTAACAGGACAAGACGTTTCTCACAAATAGTATTGACGCGATGAATGCAGGAACACGATTCGCGATATTTCACAGACGATATGTCTGCATAGACGTGTAATGATTCAGACTTGGCAACCGATCTGCCTCGGCGGCAAGAACGCTCCACAGATGCGCAACCTGATCACTGGGAGTGGCGGCGAACCACTCCCAGTCGTCATTCCATTCATCGGCTTACTTATTATACTGCGACGCGATCCGGTCGACACCACTCCGTAGTGTTTTTCGCCAATCCGTCTCAAGCTCGGGCGTCATATTCGTATCACATGCCTTGACCGTCTGCACCAGCGAATTGATCCAGTAGTCATAGAGGTTGGGATCGATGTTCATCTTCTTCTTGCTGTGGCTCTCGGCAATGCGATCGATACCCGTTTTCCCCACGCCATTCCCGCCAAGATCCATGAACATCATCGAGACGCCCTGGCGCAAGAGCGACTTCTGTTTCGCCATGTCCGTCTTGGCAAACATGGGTGCAATCGTGGGATGACTCGCCAGAAAGTTCTCATAGAAGAGATCGAAAAACTTAGGACTGACACAACAACGACTATAACTTTCCTTCACTTCAGCGAGTGCCATCGTAACTCCTTGCCAGAGACCGGCACGATCTCCAGCTGTGCTCAATAAGAACGAAACCATAGACATTGGAAAGCACGAGCCAATGCCTACGGCTGGACCGGCCATCCGTACAGTCTCTTTCGGTCCAGTCACGCAAGACTTAACTGTCTAAGAGATTAGACAGTGCTACTACAATTTGATCGCAGGAATGGAATAGATTCATACAGGCAGAAACGATGATGCACTAGCAGGAACCAACCTCTCGATCGTAGGATTCGCGCCATTCAATCCATGAGTTAGCCGCAACAATACTGTCCCGACGGCCATGATGTTCGTTACCCCTTCAACGGAGCCACACCTGAGAGAACTCCAAGTCGCCAGAGGGTGGTGAGTTCCGCCGCTCGGGCTACGCTGAGCGGGTCTGTCGGGTCGGAGGCGCGTGGATGGGTCGGTCGGACACTGATCTTGCCGATCACTCTGAGACCTGCTTTCTCTATCAAGGCCAAGAGTTCGTCCCTCGTCCGCAGGCCCAGATGCTCGGCTAGGTTCGAGAGCAACAGCCAGCCTTCTCCTCCCGGCTCCAGATGGGCGGCCAGGCCATTGAGAAACCCGCGTAACATACGGCTCTCGGGATCGTAGATCGCCTGTTCGATCGGAGAGCTGGGCCGCGCCGGGACCCAGGGCGGATTACAGACCACGAGCGAAGCCCGGCCTTCAGGAAAGAGATCGGCCTGCACAACGTCCACTTTGGCCGTGAGTCCAAGCCGTGCAAGATTCTCACGGGCACAGGCCAACGCGCGAGGATCGCAATCGGTGGCCACGACATGCGCAACGCCGCGCTTCGCCAACACGGCCGCCAATACGCCGGTCCCGGTTCCGATATCGAAGGCGCGCGTCTGTGACGGCAATGGCGTCTCAGCGACCAGCCCCACATATTCGCTGCGGACAGGCGAAAACACGCCATAGTGCGGGTGAATGCGGCCGCCGATCGCGGGAATCACCAGGCCCTTCTTTCTCCACTCGTGCGCGCCCACCAGTCCCAGCAATTCGCGCAACGACACCAGCGCGCGCCCGTCAGCAGGCCCATAGGCTTCCGTGCAGGCGAGACGCAGATCAGGCGCACGGCGCAGACACACCTCATAGTCCTCTTCGAGCGCCACGAGCAGCATTCCCAAGACGCGGGCGCGAAGGGACTGGGCCTGCCGATAGAGATGAAATCCCTCAGCCGGCGACGAGCCAGGCTTGGGAGGATGGCGATCGACTCGCCGCGCCATGGCATTCAACAACTGTCGGGCATTCTGGAAGTCGCCCCGCCAGAGCAGCGCGGTCCCCTCGCAGGCCAGCCGATAGGCGGCGTCAGCCGTCATGCTGTCATTGGCGGTGATCACGCGTGCAGGAGGTGGGGATCCCCATTCCGATCGCCAGCGCGCAGAGCAGGTCTGGCCGGCCTCGACCCAACTCACCAACGGTGGGCCGATCATGCCCGCACCTTACAGGCACGTATTATATATAAGGGGACAATCTCTGCGTTCATGTTGCGTCTATGGAGGAAACCCCGGGACCACCGGTAGGTAAATCGTTGTTCTGGCATGTGGCCTGGTGGCCAAACTGGTCAATCAATCACATCTGAGGAATGGCACACAGAGACTCTCGTCCACGCACGGCCGACGAATCCCTATTGCTCATAGTTCTCGACCACTTGCGGCGGACGCACTTCTGCTTCGTCCGGATCAAGTCCGACATCACGCAGGGCACGCCGCTGGCGCAAGAGGTCCCAGCATTGATCCAGCTCCACCTGAACATTCGCGAGGCGCTTCCGAGCGGCTTTGGGGAGTGCCCCTTGCTCGTACAGCCGATGCTCCTCTGCGACAAGGTGCTGAATATGATTGAGGACAGGCTGATCTTCAACGTGATTCTCCACGAGAGCCTCCTCCCATGCGGATGTGATGGAACGGTCAGGTTGTGATGGTACGCCTCCCCGAAACTGTGGTCAATCACTGCGCTGGCCAACGTGATGGTCTCCCGAAGGGTATTTGACGCACGAGCAGCTACCCGGAACCATAATCCCCTCGTGCTCTTAAATTCTGCCGTACTCAAGAACAGGACAGAATCGACCGATACCCTCTATAGACACACCTACCTATGGAGCAACCATGCTGACAGCAATCGGCGACGTCATGCGGCGCGTGTATGAGCGGGGCTGGATTACGACAAGAGACGGAAACATCAGCATGCGGAAGCGCGAGGGGAAATATCTCTACATTACCCCCTCGGGGTGGCGGAAGACCATTGTGCATCCTGAGCATGTCGTGCGGATTCAACTCGTGTCCGATCCGCTGACCGGCGCACTGATTCCCAAGGTCCAAGAAGGGCAGCAACCATCCGGTGAACTCTGGATGCACTGGAACTTACAGCGCGATACGAAAAAAACTCGAACCGTTGTGCATGTCCATGCCACACACATCGTGGCGGCCATCTATGCCGGCTGCGACCTACAGGCAATCAGTGCCGAGTTCCCTGAAATCTCGCGCTACACCAGGGTGGGGCCAACGGTGCCTGCCTTGCCGGCCCTATCGCGTGAATTGGCAGACGTGACGGCTGAATGCTTCGACATCGGGAAGGACGGGGCTCTGGCGTTCGATATCGTGGGGCAGGCCAACCATGGCGTCTGTGCGGTGGCGACCGATCCCTGGGCCGCCTACGAACATATCGAGCGTCTTGATCACATTTGCGAAATTGTCCTCAAGAGCGGTGTGCACCGCACAATGCGTGCGCATAAACCTGTCGCGGCCTAAGAGACCTCCCCCTTTATCCTTGTTCGTTTCTCGTCCGAAGAAACGACCCTGTGGCGCATGGCTTCTGGCCGATAGCATCCCCATAGGGGTACCAACCGGACTGTCTTTGCCCGTGCTATACGCCATGCGCAATTCGCTCCGCCCTCCCACGATAGACCCTTCACGCTTTACGAACGACGCGTCCCGCTCTTGCCATACGCTATAGGCCATCAGCTCCTTGCGCCCCAGCCCATCTGCCATCAGCTCTTCTCTTCCTTCTGGCACGGAGGGCTGGACCAGACCGCCTCTGAAACAGTAGAATGCGCGATCCGCTTTTCCTTCCCCCCTAGCCTTACAGGCTCGTTGGAAACGGTACGACTCGAACAGCATCGCCCTTAACGTGAAGGAATGATCATGAGTGTGAAATGCGGAATCGTCGGACTACCCAACGTGGGCAAGTCGACCCTCTTCAATGCGCTGACCAAGTCGGGGATCGCAGCAGACAACTACCCCTTCTGCACCATCGAGCCGAACGTCGGCATCGTGGAAGTGCCGGATGCGCGAATGCAGGCGCTGGCCGATATCGTCAAGCCGCAGAGAATGCAATATGCCACCACCGAGTTTGTCGACATCGCAGGCCTGGTCGCCGGAGCCTCGAAGGGTGAAGGCTTAGGCAACCAGTTCCTCGCCAACATTCGTGAAACCGACGGGATCGTCAACGTCGTGCGCTGTTTCGAAGACGATAACGTGGTGCACGTAGCCGGCAAGGTCGATCCGATTTCCGACATTGCGACCATCATTACGGAGTTGGCACTGGCAGACCTTACCACCGTAGAGAAATCCCAGGAGCGCAACCTCAAGCTCATACGAGCCGGGAACAAAGATGCGGTGAAGCTGGGCGAAATCCTGGAACAAGTCGCGATCTGCTTGAACCAGGGCAAGCCGGCCCGCACGATGAAGCTGGATGCGGCGCAGATGGCGTTACTGAAACCCTTGTGCCTGCTGACCATCAAGCCTGTCATGTACGTGGCCAATGTAGCGGAAAAGGGATTCGCCAATAATCCCCTCCTCACCCGTATGGAAGAGTTCGCCGCACGTGAAGGGGCGCCAGTCGTGGCCATTTGCGCCGCACTGGAGTCGGAAATCTCCGGGCTGTCGGACGAAGAGAAACTAGAATTCCTGACCGATGCCGGCATGGCCGAGCCGGGGCTCAACCGTCTCATTCGCGCAGCCTACCAATTGTTGGGCCTGCAGACCTACTTTACCGCGGGCGTGAAAGAAGTCCGTGCCTGGACCATTCATATCGGCGATACGGCCCCACAAGCCGCCGGGGTGATCCATGGCGACTTCGAGAAGGGCTTCATTCGCGCGGAAGTGATTGGTTACGACGACTTCATCGCCTGCAAGGGCGAAGCGGGTGCGAAGGAAAAAGGGAAGATGCGGCTGGAAGGCAAGGAATACGTGGTCCAGAATGGCGACGTCATGCACTTCCGCTTCAACGTCTAACCTTCGCTCATGAGCCAGCCACCCCCTATCTCTCACCCCCGCGATCCCTTGCATGGAATCACGCTCGAAACCATCATCAAGGAACTGGTCGAGAAGTACGGTTGGGAAGAGATGGGAAAACGCGTTCCGATCCGGTGCTTTCTCCACGATCCTAGCGTGAAGTCCAGCCTCACCTTTCTCCGAAAAACGCCCTGGGCACGGGAGCGGGTTGAAGGCTGGTATATCGCGTATAAAGATATGTGAACGACGGGTACCGACTCCCGCGACGTACAGCATTCAATACACAGAGGATCCACCACTCCATGGCCTCGAACGCCACTATTTATAAAGCGACGCTGCAGATCTCCGACATGGACCGCCAGTACTACGGGGACCATTCGCTGACCCTGGCGCGCCATCCATCCGAAACCGACGAGCGCATGATGGTACGGCTGCTGGCCTTTGCCCTCCATGGGCATGAGGCCTTGTCGTTTGGCCGGGGGGTGAGCACCGAAGAGGAGCCCGCACTCTGGCTCAAGGATTTGACCGGCGCCATCGACCTCTGGATCGAGGTGGGCCAGCCGGATGAAAAATCCATTCGCCAAGCTTGCGGCCGCGCACAACAGGTCTACCTCTATACCTATGGCGGTCGTGGCGCCGATCAATGGTGGGAGAAAAATCTGGCCACACTTGCGCGGTTGACGAATCTGACCGTGATGAATCTTCCGCTCGACGGGAGCCGTGCCTTAGCTCAACTGGCTATGCCCAGCATGCAACTGCAATGCACCATTCAAGAAGGACAGATCTGGATGGCGAATGGAGAGCATACGGTACAACTGGAGTTGACGCTCTTGAAACAGCCGGCCACTCCATCTGGACGATAATGCGGGTGTCGCGTTGAAAGACAAGAAACGCCTGCCCACCAGTGGTGAACCCATCCCATGGGAAAGCCCGTTTGCGACCCTGAAGAGCCTGAACCTTCCTCTGACTCCAGCAGGCAAGCCCACTGTCACAACAGTCGACACTGCGCCGCCCTCACCAAAAAAAAACCGTGGGCGGGTGGATATCATTCGCCAGACCGCGCACCGGGGCGGGAAGACCGTGACGGTCGTCACCGGCTTCACCGGCATCAGTCTGGCCGAGAAAGAGACCCTTGCGAAAGACATACAGAAATCCTGTGGCGCCGGAGGCACGGTGAAGGAGGGCCGGATCGAAGTGCAGGGGGATCAACGGGACACCGTCTTCCGCATTTTGACCAATACCGGATTTCGACCGGTGTTTGCGGGAGGGTGAGAGTCAGCCGAAGGTAGCCTGCAGCCAGTCACGATTGACTTCCTCCCCCGTCCACGGTACAGGATGCACCATTATTCTGACAGCGCGGACTCTCGCTTCATCTCTCACTGAAAGGCCACCGCATGAAAAACGTCGAGATGACCATTGCAGGGACCATATTGACCATCAAAGTCGACCTCTCCAAAGAGTTCGGGCCCTCGGCTTCGGGGAAGACAATTATCATCGCCTCAACAGAGGGGAATGTGACCATTCCAGACCGCGAAGAAAAAGTCGGATTGAACGTCTACCGAAAAAAGTAATCGGGGCATCGACTCGCGCAGACCTTCCAGGACATTCGGCCCAATCGTCACCTCTCTACACCCACTCCTCGGGCCCGACTGTCTCCTCCGTTCAGACGGCGACAGTCTTCGACATAACCTTCGTGACAGCTGAAGCCCCGCCTGGTGCGGTCTTACAGACAGGACTCTGCACAGAAGGAATGATGACCGGCACGCGATGATCGATCCGGCAAGCCGATGGGGTGAGCGAACGAGATCACGGCGATACAGGAAGACACGGGCAGGAAAACAACAGCCCCAGCGCGCAACCATCGACGTACGAGGCATGCGGCTAACGCACGCCGATGGGCGCAGCGGGTGTGGCTTCGGCCAGGACGGCCGAAACGCAGACGGTCTTACTTCTTCTTGGCTACCTTGGCGGCGCGCTTTTCCTTCACCGTCGTGGCAGGTTTCTTCTTGGTATTTTTCTTCTGTGTCATGCCCTTAGCCATGGAGTCTCTCCTCTGATATGTGGATGAGTCATGTGGGACCGCGATGCAATCGCCACCCCCTCTTCATACCCCAATTACAAAATAAATGGAATAGGGCCGGCGACCGGCTTTCGTCGGTTGACTTCGCTTCCGGCCCCCTGTACAGCTTGCATGAGTCGAAGCGTCTGTCCATCCGACAGCAGGATGCATCCGGAGGAGCATGATGGGTAATCCAGAGGGCAATAAAGAGCGTGAGGCGTTTGCCGATGCGATCAACCGTGCCGCATTCAGCAGCGAACGTGTACTGTTGCGCCGACGTGGGCGCGCCGTTGCCGCAGTCGTGCCCATCGAAGACCTACGACTCCTCGAGGCCCTCGAAAACCGTATCGATCTTGTCGATGCCCGAGCCGCGTTAGCCCAGGCCAACAAGAAAGGCGCTCAGTCGCTCGACGTGATCCTGAAAGAATTGGGGCTCTGATATTTTTCGATGATCTCCACCATTCTCCTTGCCCCGCCAGCCGAACAACAACTCAGAGCCGTTGAGAAACCGCTTCGGAAGGCCCTCGTGAAATGGCTCAATGCCATTAAGAACCATCCGCGACCACCAGGTGTCACCACGCTCGAAGGCGAAGACCATCTCTATCGAGTCCGCGATGGCGACTATCGGATTATCTATGCAATCCGCGATAACAATCTCGTCGTGCTCGCCATCAAGCATAGCATTCTGACACCGGTCCCCCGATCCTGAACGACTTCGGCTCACCCAACGTTCTCATCAACACCACGCTGGCAGAGTTTCAGCGGAGACCTGCTGCATCGGCCATTGAACAGCGGGGGCATTCTTCACGTCATCAATGTGACTACGGGAACATTGATGATATGAAAATCCCTTGAAATGCCGGAAAGCTTGGATTGAAGCGTAAAGAGAATCCAGCAGGATGCTCAAAAAGGCCGTCCAGCAAGGCCGCAGCCGATGAAAGCACCGGAGGCGTAGCCTTGAGGCTACGTTGAGGATGCTTTCGAGGTGAGAACGCCGCTGGCGGACTTTTTCAGCATCCTGCTAGGGCTCGCCGCTGGCAATCTCTCGATAATACGACTCCAACATCCCCCTGCTGGCTGGTTCCACAAGCACTAACTGGCGTTGATCCAACGTGTTGGCACAATAGAGATACACTCCCTCCGCTGCTTGCCCAAGCTCGATATGCAGTTGACGTCCGTCCGGCTCCTGCTTCGTCGTCTCTTGAAGGACCTTCTTCTCGCGCAATTGTTCCCAGACGATCTGTGCAGAAGACCAATGGTTCTCATAAAGCGGCGAGCCAGGATCGGCTGAGCCTGATTCCAGCTTCGTTCGATCGAACGGACAACCTTCGTCTGGTTCTGGCGATTCATCCCACTGAAGGGGATGCAATATTCCCCTCCCCAACAAATATAGGGGACCATCGTCGGCAACTTCTTCGACGAGCCGGTAGCGAATCAATTCCGGCGGCTCGATCAGGTCAAACCCTCGTGCAGCCACAGCCCGTTGCAACGGGACCCGCCTCGCCAGCTGGCGGGTTTTCTCAAACAGGATCATGCGCCCATTGATCGAGAGCCGCGCGCTCAGGGAGTCAAGCCTCGCACCGATCCCCGTTCGCCCCTCAAAGTCTGCCTGCTGCGGACTCTCTCTGACACGCTCGAAGCTGTTCCAACTACGGCTGGGAAGACCAGGGTCCTGTTCCGCTTGCAGCAGGGCATGCGTGGCAAGGATCAGATCATAGGAGGGATCGGAATCGGTGCGATCAAGATCGAGACCGTCGAACCGCACATTGGTCAGGCCCAGCGCCTGCGCTCGTTCTTGCGCACGTTCAATTGAGACAGATGAGCGATCGATTCCGACGAAGGTCTTGTCGGGATACTGCCTCGCGTAGAACGTCGTCAGGATACCGACGCCACAACCCACATCCAAAATGGACCGGGCCACACCGATGCGATCCGCGACGCGAAGGCCGATGGTGAGATAATAGTCGTACCGCTGACTATACAGAACCGGCAGGATATTGGGATGGGCCGTGACATCGTAGAATGCGATTTCGTCGGCAGCAGATCCGCGACGTTTCTGCTCCACCTGCCGATGTAATGTTGTGAGGTCTTCGGCAGAGAGCGTGTCCCGCTGCCACTGGAAATAGGCCTCGTCCGACGTGAACTGCCGGAGACCCCACCAAGCCAGGTGGGCTTCTAGTGCGTGAAGCGTCGTTCGTATCTCGTCGTTCGATTCACGAGGCACGCTTCACCCTTCACGATTCACGAACTACGGCCTCTTCAGCATGATGGCGTCAAAATACGTCTCCGGCACCGGGTGTGGGAAACGCAACTGACCTGAGCCGAACGACACATACTTTTCGCACGTCAATTGCTCAAGTCCAATCGGCCCTTTGGCATGGAGACGCGAGCCACTGAGCCCGATATCGGCGCCCATCCCGAAGCTGTCGCCGGCATTGAGCCGGGACGACGCATTCACGAAGACGGCACTGGCATCCACTTCGCGCGTGAACCGCATGGCCGATTCATAACTCGTCGTCGCAATCACGGCAGTGAGACAGGGGCCATGCGCCACGATATGCGCCAAAGCCTCATCCAGGTTCGCCACCATTTTGACCGCCAGCACAGGTCCCTGGAATTGGGTCTGCCAATCTTCCTCCTTGGCCGGAATGATGGAGGCATGTCCGGTCATCGCCATTTGCCCCATCAAGGCCATCGTCTTGGGACAGGCTCGAACCTCGACCTTGAACTCTTCGAGCAGGCGATTGATCAGTGGAGGGAGAAACTGTCGCCCGATGACCTGCTGCACCAGCAGCGTATCCATCGAGTTCGATGCAATGGCCTTCTGCACTTTGGAACTAATCGCCACGTTTTGCGCCATCGGCATATCGGTGTCGGCATCCACATACATATACGTGAGCCCGCCATCGTTGCAGAGCACCGGCATCTTGGCCTGTTCGACCACGGCTTTGCGAAGGCCGGCCCCGCCACGCGGGATAATCGCATCGAGACTCTTGCCGGACCGTATCAGCTCGACCGCCACCTCTTTTTCAGGACGGTCGATGATGATCCATGCGCCGGCCGGCACCCCGTTCGCTTCCGCCGCTTCGCGCAGTCCCGTCCCGATCGCCTGTTGCGTCAGTCCCCACTCCGGCGCGCCACGAAACACGCAGAGATTGCCCGATTTGAAACAGAGCGCAATCGACTCCACCGTAATGAGCGGACTCAGTTCTGAGATGACTCCGATCACCCCGATCGGAACACGCACACGGCTGACTTGCAGTCCGTCCGGTCGTTCCCAACGAGAGGTCACGGCACCGACCGGGTCTGGCAGATCCGCGATCATACGGAGACGCTCAACCATTTCTTTAATATCGTCCGCCGTCATACGCAGACGGGCGACGGCCGCTTTCATCCGATCTTTCATGACGTCGGCTTCAAATGACTTCCCGACCGCATCCACATCTTTCTCGTTTGCCGCCAGAATGATGTCTTCGTCAGCCGCCAATCGATCCGCCATTGCGCGTAGCGCTTTCTCTTTCACAGGGCCGGAGAGCAACGCAAGCGAACGAACAGAATTACGACATTCTTTCAATATCTTATCGATGTACAGTTTAACTGGAACTTCTGGCATTTTGAACCTCGTGAGACGTAAAACGTGACCCAACACGATCCATGCGGCTAAACAATCGAGCGACTATACCATGCGTTTTTTCTGACAGTAAACAGGACTACGCCGAACCGCCCGAGATCTTCAGAAGTCTTAGACGCTCTTCTTCACGGGCAACGCGCCAGCCGACCCATCCCCAGAACAGAGCCAGTGGGACCAGAACCCATGCCATCTGCCCCGCCGTGACACCCAAGGCTTTCACCCCGCTCACTATCCACCCCGTCGTCGCATCGCCTCCGCGCGAGACCGCGGTATCGATAAAGTTCTTGGCCTTATACTTCTCCTCCCGACTCACCACGGTAAACAGCACCTCGCGAGCAGGCTTGGCAATGGCATATTCCCCGACTCGCCGCACGATGGTAAAGAGCACAAAGGTGGCGAGAAACGGCATGACGGCAATCAGACTAAACCCCAGGGCGCTCGCAACGGGAAGCACAACAAGCGCCGATACCAACCCAAACCGACCGATCATACGGCTCGTGACGGTCATCTGAACGAGGAACGTCAGCACGTTCACAACCAAATCGATGAGCGCAAACAAACGGGTGCGCCCTTGCGGGGAGGGAATCTGCTCACTCACCAGCCGCATTTGTTCCAGATACAAGAACGTCGCGGTCGTCGTCAGGAAAAACAGATAGAGACAGATGCCAAGAAGATAGGGCGACGAGAGCGCCAACCTAACTCCCGCCCAGATGCTCCCGCCAATCGGCTCACCCTGCCGACTGATCTGAACCGAAGATCGCGCCATCGCCCATCGATCCAGCCGATAGATACAGAACCCGCAGGCCACCAGAAATCCTACCGAGATGAGCAGTAATGCGGGAACCGGGACAACGTAGGTGAATCCGGTCGTGAGTAGTGGGCCGACCATCGCACCGATACTGCCGCCGGCAGCGATCACGCCGAACAGCCTGACGCCCTGCGTCGGCGTAAACAGATCGGCCATGAAACTCCAGAACACCGACACGACGAACAGATTGAAGACGGACAACCAGACGAAAAATGTGCGGGCGGCCCACTGGGGAGAGAGGTGGCTCGTCATCGCCACAAAAAACAGGATCAAGTTGAGGCCGAAAAATGCGTACACCGTCAGCAGCAACCGATATCGCGGGACGCGGGCAGAGAGCCATCCAAACAGAGGCGTCACCAAGAGGAGGGTGACGAAGGTGGCGGTCATCATCCACGGCAGGTGCTGCACCCCACCCTGGATCGCCATCTCATCGCGTACAGGCCGCAGGATGTAGTACCCACAGAGAAGGCAGAAGAAATAGAGGAATGCCCAGCCCACCGGGACGGCTTCGTCCGGTTCTGCATCGGTCACCGAGGGGAGCACCTTTTGAAGCCACGCCATAGGACCGGCATCCTGCCGTGACAACCTCTCCCGCGCAAGGAGA
>VFKF01000115.1 GCA_009885705.1 Nitrospira sp.
GGCTCGCTCATCGGCAATCGATGAGCGAGCCGGCTTCTCCTAGGAGAAGGGTTTCACTTTAAAACTGCAGATAGGCATTAACCGCCACGAGGACCTGATTGTCGTTGTGTCCGTCGTTGTACGGATTCCGCCCGCCCGTAAACCAGTCGTATCGGATTTCAGGACGAATGGTGATATTCGAATGGGCGTAGTAGTTCACCCCGCCGGTGAGGGAGTAGAAGCTGCCGGCGAACGGGGCGAGATTGGGGTTTCCCCTGTCTGGAGAACCCCCGACTCGTGTCCCCGCTTCGTCACGGAACCACTCGAACCGGAGGCCCGCTTTCACTTTTTGATGGAGCCGGTAATAGAGGTACTGATCGATCCCATACCAACGCGCAGTGCCTCCACCGACTTTTCCATCTTCCTGATAGGCATAATGATGGTGAAACACATATTCCAGATCGTCGGTGGGATGGACGGAGACGATGGCGCTATAACGAGTCCGCTGCTCGGTCTTCGCCGCAACCGCCGTCGGTTCTTCGCCCGTAATCATCGCCAGCGAAGCCGACAAGAACTTATCGCTCGTCGCATAGTTGGCCTTCAGAACATAGGCCGGTTTGTCGCTTCGACGATCGAACGAGTCCCAGCCGTTCACGAGGCCCCCCTGCAGCATGAACTGCGGGGTCACATTCCACGTGGCCAAGCCGCCCCAATGGGTGAAGGGTCCGGCGAACTGATACGAATACGATTTCGAATAAAAGAAATTCGCAGGCGCCGGCACCCCTTCGTACCCGACGATCGTGTAGAAATGTCCCGCCTTCACCGAAAACGTCTGGTTGCCCGCCTCAGCATACATCTGCGGTAGCGCGACTCCATGCTGTTCGTGATTCCACTTGGACGAACCGGACTGATTGCGCTCGATCCCGTTGCTCTGGGTCAGGAAGTAATCGTACCCATACATGGCATCGACCCGGCCGCCCACATCGATCCCGCTGGTGCCGCGCAACGTCTTCTCTACCACGAGATACAACTGGTTCAGTTGTGGTCTATCGCGATCCACGGCATTGTAAGGCCCGTTGAAATGCGACGTCGGGCTCGAGCCGTTGAAGGTATAACCTCCGTCGACCCAGCCCCGCACCGAGATCGGCCAACTCTGAGGGAACAGCCGTTGAATGGCGGCATCCCCTTGAGCCGGCACAGTCGGCTCCTCCGCCCAGCCCAGACCAGCACCTCCGGTTGCACAGACCACCGCACAGATTCCCAATCCTAATCGCCACACCTTCATCGACCATGCCTCCATATTAATTAATTTAAAACTGCTCGAACATGGATACAGAACAGGACCGCTCTCATCAACTCGCGTTCCTGCCCCTGAATCGACCGTCAGGCCTGCATCAGCAAGAACAATACCGAGCGACGTGGAGATCGATTAGGCTCAGCACCCCGTCATTTTATTGGACGCTGCCACAAGGGGCAGCCGCCGTAGAGATACACCACTGTGACCAAAAGTAGATACCTGTGTGACCGCTCGTGGCATGGATGAAACAAGAGGGAATCTCACGAGGCAGGGACAATCACGCAATCCCGCACGGGACCGAGCATTGAGCTTGCAAAAAAGAAGCTGTGGCAGGCACGGGCACGATAGAGAAATAGAGACTGAGGAAAGGGTAGCGGGACAGGTTCAGCTCAATCGGCTATACGCTCGTCGGGACACCGCTGGAGCCCCCTGTCAGGGAAACACCCATCATCACCATGGCCAAGTCTTCATGCGCGAATCGAAGGATATTGGGCTCTGACGCCTTTTCCTCTCGATCAGCAAATCCACATGCCGCCTGGTACAACTATCATGGATAGGGCTGCGGGAATATCGAGCGCATAGGACCAGGCAGACCCCGCGAGGGAGTATTTCGATAATCGTCGCCAATCTGGAAGAACCGCCTTTCGTTCGTAGAACAACCAGA
>VFKF01000543.1 GCA_009885705.1 Nitrospira sp.
CTGCGCTCTGCACCGGTCCCACGCGGCAGACAAGACCGGCCAACAGCATCAAGCCGACGAAACCGATGGCAGTGGCAAATCGAAACATGATCGTCGCTCCTTGAATGACAGGATTACTTCCCTGCCGCCGCTCGGGAGAGCACATGGTGAGAGACTACGTTGGTTGGGGTAGACGGAAAAAGTTCAGGATTGGGCTCAGACTGCCATCGAACACCACCTCGCAATTGAGCCTCGCCTCCTTCTGCGTCGGGCACCAGGGCTCTCTTGGGATCTGCTCTTCGCTTATTTTTCATCACTCCTAGCGCGAGCGACCCAATAACCAGGCTGACGGCTATGGTGAGCCACTGCCAGGATGAGGAAACCATCTTTCTCAATTGAATAGATGAGCGAGTACCGGAACTGCCGAAGTATGCGCTTCCGGATGCCCGGTCGAATCTCCTCAGCCGATTCCGGGAAATGGACGATGAGGCTCTCGGCCCGACGGACCTCGGCGAAAACCGCCGTCCCAGCCCTGTCGCTCGAAGTTCGAGGTAGCCGATCTCGTTCAGCAACTCGGTCTCGGCCCCCTCGTGGTACGTGATTGGCGTCACCGGAAGAGTCGTTCCGCCTTTGCATGCACCTCATCCGCCTGAACCGCTTGAGCACGACCTGCGCGATACTCCTCCAAGCGTCTTTGCGCCTCCTCCGCCCACAAGCGATTCGCTTCCTCCTCGGTGAGCTCCTCCAGACTAGCTAGAAGCTTTTCCGCCAGGGCCGCACGATCACGAACCTCTAAGCTCAGGGCATTTCCGAGAACTTCAGCTAAGTTTGCCACCTTGACCTCCTGTCTGAACTCCTAACAGCGCATGGACCAGTCGCTGGCCTAACTAACAGGTCCCTCCGACCCGCCGAGACAGCCTAGCAAGGCAGCCTTCTTCATTGGCTGAAGTCCTTCAGCCGTTCACCGCACCGGCCCCTCATATGGCAGAAGTATAGCCATGCCCTTATGGATTGTCACGGAGAGCGAGGCGCGAGGGCTCGAAGTTCATGGTTTTCGGAACGTCGAACCCCGATCGTTGAACTTGGGATCGCGCCTTTCTCGCATATCTCGCCAGCTCCTCGCTTGAGGGGCTGGAGGACGGTTCAGCACCCTGTCTACTTCTCGCCTTCCCCTTCGGTTGGCCCAGGTGAACGCGACCATTTCATCAGACTGACATACAGAACCGGGATCACGACCAACGTCAGCAGAGTCGAGGCACCGACTCCGAAGAGCAGTGACACCGCGAGCCCCTGGAAGATCGGATCGAGAATGATGACGAAGGCTCCGACCATCAGCGCCGCCGCGGTCAAGAGAATCGGACGTGTGCGGATGGCTCCCGCCCGGATCACCGCCTCCTGCAACGGCCAGCCCTCGCGTCGTTGAAGCTCGATGAAGTCCACCAATAAAATTGAATTGCGCACGATAATCCCTGCCAGGGCGATGAACCCGATCATCGACGTGGCGGTAAAATACGAGCCGGTGATCCAATGCCCCGGCACGATCCCGATCAGCGTCAGCGGAATGGGCGCCATGATGATGAGCGGCGTGAGAAACGACTGGAACTCGCCGACGATCAAGAGATAGATCAGCAACATGGCAATGGCAAACGCAATCCCCATGTCCCGGAACGTCTCATAGGTGATCTGCCATTCCCCGTCCCACTTCACCGCCACACGGCTCTCGGACCAGGGCGCCTGCGCATAGTGCTGTTCGATCTCATAACCTTCCGGCGGGCGATAGGTCTTCAGCCGGTCACCGATCCCGAGCACCCCATACACGGGACTCTCCGCTTTTTCCGCACCGGGTCCTCCGACATCGCCGACGACGTAGACCACCGGCTTCTGGTTCTTATGGTAAATGGCCTTCTCTTCGATTGTCTGTTCCAACCGCAAGAGTTCGGACAACTGCACCATTTCACCGGTCGGCCGCCGTACGGCAATTTCGCCGAAATGTTCTAAACCAGTCCGCTCCGCCTGCGGCAGCCGCATGACGATCTGGACCGGACTTTTCTCTTTGGGAATATGCACCAGGCCGATCTTGTCCCCGCCCAGCGCCATGCGCAATGTTCTGACGATATCGTCGGACGGAACCCCTGCCAGCGCCGCCTTCGCATGATCGACGGTAAAGACATATTTGATCTGATCGTGCTCCATGAAATCGTCCACATCCACCACCCCGGGGGTCGCCTCGAACATGGCTCGCAGTTCCTTGGCCACAGCCCGTTGCCGGTCGTAGTCCGGTCCATAGACTTCAGCCACCAGCACCGATTGCACGGGAGGCCCCGGTGGCACTTCCACTACCTTCACGTTCGCGCCAAACTGACGGCCGATCTCCTGCACGGCCGGCCGCACTATCCTGGCAATCTCGTGGCTCTGCGCCGACCGCTGATCCTTGGGCAACAGATTCATCTGAATATCGGCTTGATGGCTCCCCTCGCGGAGAAAGTAATGCCGGACCAGCCCGTTGAAATTGAACGGCGAAGCCGTCCCGACATAGGCCTGGTAATCGCGAACTTCTGGAATCGTGCGGACATACTGGGTCACGGCCTTCGTCACCCGGGCCGTTTCTTCCAGCGTGGTGCCTTCCGGCATATCGACGACCAATTGTAGTTCGCTCTTGTTGTCGAACGGCAGCATCTTGACCGTCACGCTTCTCGTATAGAACAACGCCACTGACGCGACGAGCAGCAAACCGACCAGGGCCAGAAACCCATAGGCGAGCAATGGGTGCCGGAGCAGTGGCGTGAGGACTCGCTGATAGAACCGGTATGTCCAGCCATCTGTCACATCGTCCTGCTCCACGCCCTTCATGACCACCCCTGCGCGATAGCAGGTCTGGCAAAACCAGGGAATGACGATGAAGGCGACCAGCAATGAAAAGAACATGGCGATCGACGCGTTCAGCGGTATGGGCCTCATATAGGGGCCCATGAGGCCGGAGATAAAGGCCATGGGCAGGAGGGCTGCGATCACGGTGAAGGTGGCCAGGATCGTGGGATTCCCCACTTCGTCTACAGCATAGATGGAAGCCTCACGGTGGGGACGGCGGCGCATAGTCAGGTGCCGATAGGTGTTCTCCACCACGACGATGGCGTCATCGACC
>VFKF01000476.1 GCA_009885705.1 Nitrospira sp.
TGGCGCCGGTGCTCGATGTGAACAGCAATCCGGATAATCCGGTTATCGGCGACCGTGCGTTCGGGACGACGCCTGACGTGGTCTGCGAGTTAGGGCTGGCGACGGCGGCGGGACTGCAAGACAACAAAGTTGTGGCCTGCGGGAAACATTTTCCCGGCCACGGCGATACGAATGCCGATTCTCACAAAGAGCTGCCAGTGGTCGACGCCTCGCGCGAGCGATTGGAGGCGGTCGAATTCCCTCCCTTCCGCCGTGCCATCACGCAGGGCATCGCATCGATGATGACGGCGCACGTGCTCTACCGAGCCCTCGACCCTGAACTGCCCGCCACGCTCTCGCCGACTATCATCAATGGATTTTTGCGCCAGGAGCTGCGATACGATGGTGTGGTCTTGACGGATGACTTAGAAATGCACGCGATCATCGACCACTATGGCATGGAGGACGCGGCTGTTCGTGCGGTGTTGGCAGGCTGCGATGTCTTGTTAATATGCAAAGATCGAGATCGGGAAATCGCCGCCTTCGGAGCTGTGGAACAGGCGGTCGCATCTGGCACGATCTCGATGGAACGGCTGAGCCTTTCAGCCACTCGGATTGCCCGCCTGAAAGACCGGTTTGTGGCGCCTTATAAACCAGTGACCATCTCCGACGCAAAACTCGTAGCCGGGTGCCGGTCTCATCAAATGTTATTGCGCACGATCGAGCAAGTTCGCGAGCGGTTATCGAAAGTTGCGACGTTATAAAACGAGAGAGATTTCTCTCCGGTGGAGGGATTGTGGCACTCAAAAAAGGCGATATCCTCGACGAGTTCAAACGGTATCAACATGCCTGCGGATTGATCGTCAAAGTCATGGGCGGCGGCGAGGGATTTGAAAAGATCGTCTGTTGCGGTCATGACCTGACGGAAGAGGATCTGGTCCCCGATGTTGCGATAGTGCGTGGACGGAAAAAGGGAAACTTGCCGCCCGCTGTCGTGCTGGATGAAAAGAAGCTGCACCCGGACTCTTGCGGATTGCGCGTCATGATCATCGATGGTGGAGCCGGATTTGCAGAAATACGTTGCTGCGGTCATTCCTTGACGGCCAGCTCGATGAAAGAGCTGACCTACGGCCAGTTGCGAGGGCCTGAGCCGGGGCAGAACGCGCCTCCCGGCACTGCGTAATTCGAACAGACTGGAGGACGTCGTGCAGAACCGAAAAGAGCTGATGCAACGGTGGTGCGGGGTCATGGAATGGCTCGACCGGCTCGGGTACATGACTGCGGGGTTCAGCCTCCTCATCCTCGGCATGCTCATCTTCACCCACGCCTGGTATACCTTCATCATGAAGGCCAATCAGGCCGGTCTTCTGCCTTCGGGCCTCAAACTGCTAAACGACCTGTTGCTCGTCATCATTCTGCTGGAACTATTCCGCACCGTTATCCGATTTCTCCAGACCGAAGTCCTCGATCTTGAGCCCTACCTTGCGGTCGGCATCATCGCCTGCACGAGACGCGTCCTGACCGCCAGCGCGGAACTTTCCCATTTGACCGCGATGACCGACACGCAATTTTATCAGTACCTCATGGACGTGGGCTTGAACGTCACGGTCATCATGGTGCTTACCATCGGGGTCTTCCTCGTCCGCAAGCGCCCGGCACAACCTACGGCCACGTCATCCTAGCTATCCATCGCGACCAGCCACCGCTTTCTACTCCTTGAGAGGGCGTGGAGACAGCATCCTAACTGCACGCGCCCAACGAGGTGTGAATTCTATTGTTTCCCCTCATGGGGATGGATCAGATCGCTATGCGTGTTGCCGAAGGAGCGGGGACCCTTCGAGAATTTGCCGAAGAGGAAAGCGGAAACTGACTGAGTCCGCGAAGGAATTTCCGAAGGATTCCCTTCGGCAAATTCCGAAAGGGTCGCTCCGAGAGGCACCAACGCGTAGCGATCTGATCCATCCCCGAAACCTCCTTGCCCTCGACGCACCTCTTATGGCATCATGCCACCCTCTTGGAGACGGGCATGGCACATTTGCTCGAATACGCTGGTTCCGTGCATATCTATCTCGGTCCCTATCGCGGGAATCCGATCGCGTTGTATTTGAAGCGGACGGAGACCGGGTGCCAGATCGGCCCAAGGGCCTACCCGTGGAATGACGTCGTCGGAAGTGGTGAGACCCCGAATAAAGCGGCAGCTGATTTTGAAGAGAAATGGAAGGGGAAGGGCCTCTCGACGGATATGTATTCCGGCCCCTCATGGGAAGGCGGCATCAAACCGGAACGGCCTGCCCCACCCAAGCCGCCCGCTCCACCGAAGCCGGCGGTAACGACACCATCGGCTGCTGCCCGGCCTATCGCACCAACAGCCGCTCCGACTGCTCCAGCTCCCATCGCACCGGCTCCTGCTCCGGCAGCTCAGCCGGCGAACGAGTCGAACTAACCCAGTCTATTGAGAATGTACCCGTTGGGGAGTGGCCTTGAGAGAAGGGCCGGCCAGCTTGCTATGCTTCAAGCCATATCCCAGGTAGACCACAATGCCAATGGCTGTCCACACGACGAACCTGATCCAGGTCACCCAGGGAAGAAAACTCATGAGGCTGAGGCAGGCCAGCATGCCGAGAATGGGAACAAGCGGCATGAAGGGAAGACGGAATGGACGCGGCTGGTTGGGTTTCGTGTAACGCAGGATGACGACACCGATACACACAAGAACAAAGGCGAAGAGTGTGCCGATATTCGTCATATCAGCCGCGTCGCCGATAGGAATCAGCGCAGCGAGCGTGGCCACGCCAATGCCCGTGAGAATAGTCGCATAGTGCGGCGTGCCATAACGCGGATGCACGGTTGAGAGCCAGGGGCTCAAGAGGTGATCGCGCGACATAGCGAAGAAGACCCGAATCTGGCCCAGCATCATCACCACAAGCACACTGGTAATCCCAGCAACAGCTCCAATCGACACAATCGCCGAGCCCCACTTAAAGCCCACCATACTCAACGCTTCAGCCACCGGTGCATGGACGTCGATCTGCAAAGAAGGTATCAAGCCGGTCAGCACCGCGGCCACGGCGATGTAGAGGACCGTGCAGATACTCAGTGAAGCGATAATGGCGATCGGGAGATCCCGTTGAGGGTTTTTCGCTTCCTCCGCAGTCGTGGAGATCGCGTCGAATCCGATATAGGCGAAAAACACAATCGCCGCTGCGGCGCCGACGCCGGCGAATCCCTGCGGCATGAA
>VFKF01000532.1 GCA_009885705.1 Nitrospira sp.
CAGTCAACACGTCTGGCGTGATCATAGACTCTCCAATTTCATTGTGTTGTCAGGATACCCTAGCGCCGGACTGAAAGGCAATTCAAAGCCACTGAACAGGGCTTAATCGCGACATCTCGCTCTGAAAGCCCTATTCCGAAAGCATGAATGCGATTGAGCCCTGTATCCCTTCTCATCCAGGCTCGCATCGCATGTGATTCATCCGATCGACTCACCACAGGCCTTTCGCTCTCGCATCATCGTGGGGACCATGCTCGTTTCGTCGCCGCGCTCCTTCTTCGCCGCTCGCGGGGAACAACAGAAACGGCAATGCTCAAGTCACCTTCAAGTCTCATTGGTGGTGGTTTTCAGCACATGCTGGTTGGTATCAACCACGTGCTGTGCGCCCTGTGCCAAAAGACGCATGTTTGCCGGGAAACCAGAATCCTTTCTACGCAACCATGCTGGCACGCGCATTGCGACTTACGTAGAGCAAGAGCATGAGAGGGGGCGAGCAGGAAACCATATCTCACTACCAACCAAGGAGGGTACCATGAGTGACTTCAACTCTGGGTTCTTTGTCGGAGGAGAGGCCTGCAACGGACGGGTGCTCGTGGTAGACGATGAGCCGGATATTCGGAAAGTCGTCAAGATGACGCTGCAGAAAGCAGGCTACGCCGTGCTAGAAGCCGACAACGGTGAAAAAGCGATTGAAGTCATCAACAGCGGTGAGAACCGGCTCATGCTGGATGTGATGATCTGCGATATCCGCATGCCAAAGGTCAACGGAGCTGAAGCCATCGCCTACTTCCGAAGCAACTACCCGCATGTCCCGCTCATCGTGCTGACCGGCTTCCCGGATACCGATATGGCGACCTCCTTCCTCCGGCAAGGCGTGGTCGATTATCTCGTCAAACCGGTCGAAGGCGAGAAACTGAGATCAGCCGTTGCACGGGCCATGGAACAGCGGGAACGTGCACGGCTGTAACCATGAGCCGCTACCCCCCTCTGCGCCGAGGAGAGGCCTTCCCCTCCTTGCCCTCCTCGGCACAAGAGTTCCAACTCAGCCATAGGGAGACCGCCTGAATGGAACATTTCGACCCAACCAAGGTCGCCATTCTTGGGGCTGGTCGCGGCGGCCGAGCGCTGTTAGATCTACTGCACCAAATCCCGTCGATTGAGATCGTCGGCATTGCAGACTGTGATCCAACGGCGCCAGGGCTGCAACGCGCGCGGACCCTCCACATCCCCGTGACCACCAATGCGCCGGATTTGATCGGCAACCGCGGCGTACAACTCATCATGGATGTCACCGGCAATCCGGAGATGGAGACCTATCTCAAGGCCCATAAACCTCCGACCGCAGATATCCTGAGCGGATCGGCCTCACGCCTGCTGTGGAAACTGGTTCAACATGAATCCAAGCTCGAAGCCGAACTCCTCCAAGCCGAGAAGCTTGCCGGAATCGGCTCATTCG
>VFKF01000288.1 GCA_009885705.1 Nitrospira sp.
ATGTGGGTGACCTGACTCTGGACGTCTGGGTCGCCGCAGAGGAGCAAAATACTGAAGGCGGAAGATGTAGGCGACATGCAGGTTCCAGGAGAAGGGCGAAAAGTGGTGCGGATTATTGCCCAGAGCCCATTTGATGTCAACGAGGAAAATAGAGAACGTGCTGTTCTTGTTGGCTCACGTGGGAGGAAATCGTCGAGATTCACGTCGTCGGCTGAAGGGTGCACCTCCTGGTTCCACCGTCAAATTTTTAGAACTATGTGGCGAGGAATATCAGGGAGAGGTGACTTGACAGGAGCGCTGTTGAGATAGTATTAAATGACCGGAATGTTTTAATTCCTACCGGAATACTCGTGTATGAAAGTCTCTTTGAGGGCAACGTACGGAATCATGGCGGCTGTCGACTTAGCGATGCATCTTGGGACGGCGCCTGTTCAGGCCAAATCGATTGCACGCCGGCAAGCCATCCCTGCTCGTTTTCTCGAACAGGTCCTCCATGGGATGAAGAAGGCCGGTCTTGTATCGAGTCTTCGAGGTGCTCAAGGGGGCTATGTGTTGTCGAAGAAACCGTCCGAAGTATCGGTCGTCGAGATCCTCGAGGCGCTTGATGGCCCGCTGTCAACCCCGAGCGGCGGTGCTGGGCGCGCACAGGTGAAACGGTTGAGTAAGCCGGAATTGCTGCTTGGAAAGATGTGGGAGCAGGTTCATCAAGCAGAACGCCATGTGCTCGAAGCGATCAGCGTGGAAGAATTAGCCGGGCAGCAGCGAGTGCTGGAGCAGGAGCGGTCGTTGATGTATCACATTTAGCAGGATGCTGAAAAAGACCGCCAGCGGCGTTCTCGCTTCACAAAGAGGCTCAACGTACCACAAGGGTACGCCTCGCCTCTTTGCTCGCTGCGGCCTTGCTGAACGGACTTTTTGAGCATCCTGAGGGTGTTGATGTTTCCATGCCATATGGGCCATTTTAGCTATATTTTTCTTTTTCACCGGGTTTTTCAGCCGTCTGCATAGAGGTCATGATGAGTCATACACCATTGAGTACAGTTTCGATCAAAACAGAGCCCATTTCTCCTGCCATTGCCGAGGAGATCGAGACCTTCGAGGCCGAGGCGACACGCTTGGCTTCCGGCGACGTGTCGAGCGATCTGTTTAGGCCGTTTCGTCTCCAATACGGCATTTACGGACAGCGGCAAGCCGGTGTCCAAATGGTTCGCATCAAGATTCCGTTCGGTGGCATGACGGCCAATCAGCTTCGCCGTGTCGCAGAATTGACCGAGCGATATGCCACCGGGGTCGGGCATGTCACGACGCGTCAGGATATCCAGTTGCATTTTGTCGAACTCAAGGATGTGCCGACCATCATGCGCGGGCTGGCGGAGGTCGGGTTAACGACGAGAGAGGCCTGCGCCAATACCGTTCGTAATGTGACGGCTTGCCATCTTGCCGGGGTCTGTCAGGGGGAAGTGTTCGACGTCACGCCCTATGCGAAAACGGTGGCGCTGCACCTGTTGCGGAACCCGCTCAACCAGAGCCTTCCCCGAAAGTTCAAGATCGCGTTCTCCGGTTGCAAGCAGGATTGCGCCCTCACACCGATTCACGATGTCGGCTTGCTCGCGGCGAAACGTGCCGATGGAGTCATCGGCTTTCGCATGGTGGCAGGCGGCGGACTCGGTTCGGCCCCTCGCCTGGCCCAGGTTCTTCGGGAGTTCACCCCGATGGATGAACTCATTCCGAGTGTGGAAGCGGTGATTCGAGTATTCGACACCTTGGGCAATCGAAAGAATCGGACGAAGGCCCGGATGAAGTTCGTGATCGAAAAGCTGGGCTTCGAGGAGTTTAAACGCCGTTGGGAAGAGGCCTATGTGTCGATGGGCCATGCCCGTCCGACCCATGAGCCCATCAAGTTATTGTCGTATCCGGATGAGCCCGTTCCCCTCATCATGCCGACGTCCAGTCGATCGAAGCAGGCGGTGGGGCAAGCCAATGGCCATGCCAATGGCGCGCCGGCAGAGACGCCATTCGAGATGTGGCGCCGGACCAATGTGGTGCGGCAGAAGCAAGAGGGCTACGTCGCAGCTGTGACCAAGTTGTTCATGGGCGATCTCACGACAGAGCAGATGCTGCTCATCGCTGACCTTGCCGATCGCTATTCCAATGGCAACATTCGGACGACGATCAATCAGAACATGATCATCCGCTGGATACCGGAGTCGCGGATCGCCGACCTCTATGCCGATTTGGCCTCACAGGGGTTGGCTGATCCCGGTGCCGAATTGGTTGAAGATATTATCGCCTGCCCCGGCACCGATACATGCGGTCTGGGGATTACGTCTTCCAAGGGGCTCGCGCGGGCCCTGGCAGAGGTATTTCCAGCCGGGCGGGTTCCAGAAGATTTACATGACGTCACGGTCAAGATTAGCGGCTGCCACAATTCCTGCGCCCAGCACCATATCGCCACGATTGGTTTGCATGGTGTCGGAAAGCGGATTGCCGATCATGTCGCGCCGTTCTATGAATTGCATTTGGGCGGGAAGGTCGACGGGACCGCGAAGATCGGACAGATGGTGGTGAAGTTGCCGGCGAAGAGCGTGTCGGCGGCGATCACCCATTTGATTCGCGTCTATCGGCGAGATCGCCTTTCCGGTGAAGGGCTGCCGGCCTTCATCGATCGCGTCGGGAAGATCAAACTTAAGGACGAGCTGATTCCCTATACCATCGTTCCCTCCTTTCAAGAGGATCCCACGTTTTACTACGACTGGGAAGGTGAGGCGGAGTTCGTTCTGGAAGATCTCGGACCTGGCGAATGCGCCGGTGGCGCGCTCGAAATGATCGAGAACGGCATTCTCGAAGCCGATCAAGAGCTCTATCAGGCGAAGCTGCTTGTCGATAACCATCAGTATTCCGTGTCGGTGAACAAGTCCTATCGGGCCGTGTTATCCGCTGCGAAGGCGTTGCTCGTGACGGAAGGACTTGAGCCCTCGACCGATGCAGAAACCTTCATCGAGTTCGATAGCCGCATTGCACAGAAGGGCATCGTTCCGGCGATGTATCGGGACTTGAGAAAGAGTGTGGGCGATTTAGGGCCCAAGGAGACGACCGGCGAATCGGCCCGCGAGAAGATGGTGTTTGCGAAGGGCTTCGTCGATGCCTGCCGTTCCGCCACGGAGCAGATGGGCAAAGATCTCAAGTTGGCAGCGGTGGGCCAGGCCACGGTGGTGACGGCCGGCCCGACGCCGGAGGTGAAACCATCGTTGTCTTCTGTCGCCGCGCCTGCTGCGTCCGGTGCGCCGGTGTACGATTTGCGAGGGGTGGCTTGCCCGCTGAACTATGTGAAGACGAAGTTGAAACTTGAGATGATGGATGCGGGTGAGCAATTGGAAGTCTGGCTTGATGCAGGCGAGCCCATCAAGAACGTGCCGCTCAGCTTAAAGAACGACGGACATAAGCTGTTGTTGCAGGAGCCACTCGAAGCCGAGGCGGCCCATTATCGGATTCTGGTCGAAAAAGTAGAGTAGTGCGGCGGAGGGATGATTCCCTTGCTCGCGCAACGCGCGGCCTCAGAAGGCCCTCGTTGGACGCGCGCAGTGAGGGAATCACCCCTCCTGCCGATTGCAGTGTGTGTGAAGGAAGAGAGAGCTGAATGGGCAGTCTGTCATCGGAAGAATTGAACGCCTGGGGCGACACGTTCGAGGCGAAGCAGCCACAAGAGCTGTTGGCCGCGGTGATTGAGCGGTTTGCGCCGAAGATCGTGCTGGCGTGCAGCTTTGGGGCGGAGGATGTGGTGCTCTTGGACATGGTTCATCGCATCAATCCCTCCGTGCCGCTCTTCTATCTCGATACGGAGTTCCTCTTTCCTGAGACCTACGCGACGCGCGATCGCGCGATCGAGCAGTACGGGCTACAGCCGCAACAGATCATTCAAGTGAAGTCGCTGCTGACGCCGGAGCAGCAGGCGGCTCAGCATGGCGAGACACTGTGGACGCGCCATCCCGATCAATGTTGCGAATTGCGCAAAGTGGAGCCGTTGACCCGAGTGCTCAAGGGATTTGATGCCTGGATTACCGGGATCAGGCGGGACCAGTCTCCCACGAGAGCCAATGCGAAATTGATCGAATGGGACCAGAAATTTCAGTTGGTCAAAGTGAATCCCCTCGCGAAGTGGACGTGGGAGGATGTCTGGACCTACATTCGTGTCTACGAGGTTCCCTACAATGAATTGCATGACCGCAACTACCCCAGTATCGGCTGCACCCATTGTACGAGCCCAGTGATGCCAGGCGAAGACCCCCGTGCGGGCCGCTGGAAAAATTTTACCAAGACGGAGTGCGGGTTACACAAGGCCCCGTAATATTGATGCAGGAATTTATTGCAAAAATTGCCAAGGGGCCAAGGGCTGCCAAGGATCTGACTTGGGACGAAGCGAAGCGGGCGATGAAGGCCCTCATTGAAGGAGAGGCCACGCCGGCACAGGTGGGGGCCTTTCTCATTGCCATGAGAATAAAGATGGAGTCCGTTACCGAACTGGCTTCGATGACCGCGACCGCACGTTCCTATGTCGCGCCGGTGCCGATTCCGCGAGAACTCGGGGTCGTGGATCTGCCGAGTTACGCAGGGAAGCAGGAAACCTTTCATGCCCTTGCGGCTGCCGCCATCGTGGCAGCATCGGCAGGAGCGTCGGTGTTGATGCATGGCTATGACGGGATTCCCGGTCGCGCGGGGAATGCCGGGGTGCTCAAGGCCCTGGGCTTGCCAATCGACATGGAGCCGAAAGTCGCGGCTGAGGCGGTGAGGAAGCATGGGTTCGCCTATCTCGATATCGCCCTCTACCATCCCCCGGTCTATCGTTTTTTGGAGATGCGGCAGGAGTTGGGAGCGCGGAACGTCTTTCATCCGATTGCGAGACTCTTGAATCCGGCTCGTGCTTCGTCGCAGGTCGTCGGTCTGTCTCATCCGCCTCACTTTGAAAAGACCGCTGAAGTGTTGCGGATGTTGGCCTGCCCGCGGGCGCTGGTGGTCAGCGGCGTGGAAGGCGACCCGGAGCTGTCGATTAGCGCACTCACCAGGGTGTTGGAATTGCGGGACGAGCGGATTACCCCTCTCTCGTTTGCGTCGAAAGATGTTGGATTGCCGCTGGGCACGCCGCGCGACATGGCCGGCTTTCCGTCGGACCAGCGAGACAAGGAGGCCGATCTGCTTCGGCGGATTCTCCACAATCAGGTACAGGGCGGGTCGCACAACTGGGTCGTGATGAATGCGGCCTTGATTTTGTACGCCGCGGGCAAAGGGGCGACCTGGGCGGCCTGCATTCCGTTGGCGCGTCGAGCGCTCGAAGAAGGAGCCGCGGCACGAAAGTTAGAAGAGCTGACACAGGAGCCGGTGGGCACAGGCGCCCCCGGGCGAATCCATTGACACAGGAGAGGATCGAGTCCGTGCGACATCTTCGTCAATTAGAAGACCAGAGCGTCTACATTCTGCGGGAAGCCTATAAACATTTCGACAACCTGGCCATGTTGTGGTCGATGGGGAAGGATTCGACGGTCCTGCTCTGGCTCGCCAGAAAAGCCTTTTTCGGCCATGTCCCGCTTCCTCTTTTGCACGTCGACACGAGTTTCAAAATCCCCGCCATGATCGAATATCGGGATCGAGTGGCCCGCGAGTGGGGCCTGAAATTGGTCGTGGGGCAAAACAAGGAAGCACTCGCGGCCGGGATGAACCATACGCTGGGCCGCGTCAATTGCTGTACCGCCTTGAAAACCAATGGACTCAAGCAATTGATCGAACAAAAGGGCTATACGGGCATCATTCTCGGTGTGCGGGCAGACGAGGAGGGGACCAGAGCCAAGGAGCGCTATTTTTCACCGCGCGACAAACATGGCGATTGGGATTTCCGCGATCAGCCACCGGAACTCTGGGATCAATTTAAGACGACCTTTCCTCCTGGGACCCATATCCGGATCCATCCTCTGCTGGATTGGACGGAAATCAATATCTGGGAATACATCAAATACGAGAACATTCCCTTCATCGATCTCTATCTCGACAAGGGAGACGGGACTCGGTATCGCAGTCTCGGCTGTGCCCCCTGTACGACGCCGATCAAATCGACGGCGAAGTCCGTCGATGAGATTATCGACGAATTGCGGCATACCACGGTGGCGGAGCGATCGGGCCGCGCGCAGGATGAAGGGCGCGGGATGGAGTTGCTACGCAAAGACGGCTACATGTAGGGGCAGAATGTTGAAACAGGCATCCAGCGGCGTTCTCGGGTCGGAGAAATCCTCAACGTACCGCAGAGGGTACGCCTGCGGTTTCTCCTCCCCTGCGGCCTTGCTGGGCTGCCTGTTTGAACATTCTGGAGTGTGAAAATGACGGAAATAATTTCGAAACCATCTGATAACCTCAACATCGTCATCGTCGGGCATGTGGACCATGGCAAGTCGACCTTGCTGGGGCGGCTCTATGCAGATACGGGATCGTTGCCGGACGGCAAGCTCGAAAAAGTTCAAGCCATCTGTCAGCAACAGGGGAAAGAATTCGAGTACGCGTTCCTGTTCGATGCCTTCTTGGAAGAGCAGGAGCAGGGCATCACGATCGATACGGCTCGGACGTTTTTCGGCTGGAAGGGCCGGCAATACATCATCATCGATGCGCCGGGGCATAAAGAGTTTCTCAAGAACATGATCTCCGGGGCTGCCCGGGCCGAAGGGGCGTTGCTGCTGATCGATGCCTTGGAGGGTGTGAAGGAACAGTCCAAGAAGCACGGCTATTTGCTATCGCTTCTGGGCGTGCGCCAATTTGCCGTCGTGGTGAACAAGATGGATTTGGTCGGCTATCGACAGGACGTGTTCGACGCAATCGAAAAAGAATATCGGGAGTTCCTTGGGCAGTTCAAGGCGGTTCCGCAGCAGATCATTCCGGTCAGCGCCAAGCTCGGCGATAATATCGCCAACCGGAGCGAGCAGATGCCCTGGTATAGCGGTCCGACCGTGCTGGATGCGCTCAGTGCGTTCCGGAAGGAGCCCGGACGATCCGAGCAGCCGCTTCGCCTGCCGGTTCAGGACGTGTACAAGTTCGACGCCCGCCGCATCATCGCCGGACGCATTACCGCAGGCCAATTGAAGGTCGGCGATTCGCTGGTGTTCTCGCCTTCGAATAAGCGGGCGACGGTCAAGTCGATTGAAGCGTTCAACGTCGATCCCTTGCCGATAGAAGGCCATGCAGGTCAGTCCGTCGGTGTCACCCTCGATGAGCAGATCTTTGTCGAACGAGGAGAGGTGGCGTCGCATCAGGAGCAGCTCCCGCTCGTATCGACGGCCTTTCGAGCCAATGTATTCTGGCTGGGCCGAAAGCCGTTGGAGCGAGGGCGGCGGTATCAGCTCAGAGTGGCGACGAAGGAAGTGGATTGTGAAGTCGCGACCATTCACCGGATCATCGACACGATGGATCTGGCTCAACAGCAGGGCAGCAGCGTGGTGAATAAGAATCAGGTTGCTGAGTTGACGATTCGGGCTAAGGTCCCCGTGGCGTTCGATCTCTCGGCCTCGTTTGAGGCGACTGGCCGGTTCGTTCTCGTGGATGAGTACGACATCGCCGGCGGCGGCATCGTGACGGAATTGGTCCATGACGATCAGGAGTTTCTCCGTGAAGAGGCTCGGCAGCGTGACTTTGCCTGGGTGAAGGGTGAGGTTGGGGTCGAGGATCGTGCGCAACAATATGGTCACCGAGCCGCCATTGTGTTGGTGACTGGCGGGCGCCATACAGGGAAGTCGTTCTTAGCCAGGACGATCGAGGCCCGGCTTGTGGCTGATGGTCGGCATGCCTACTTGCTCGACGGGGGCAATCTCCGCCGCGGACTCGATGCGGACCTCTCTGAGGGGGAGCGGGGGCAGGCGGCTGAAATGGCTCGTCGTTATGGCGAGGTGGCGAGGTTACTGGTCGATACAGGGCTGATCGTAGTTTCGACGACGAATCCATTCGGCATGGCTTACGCCGAGGCGGCGCAGGCTATCAGGACGCTCGTTCATCCGGTCCCGGTCATTGCCATTCACATGAGCAAGGTGCCAGAAGAAGCCCCGCCGAATACGGATATTGTTTTGTCAGGTCCAATAGACTTTGATGCGGCGACGCGACGAATTCTTGAGGAACTGAAACGGCGTGGAGTCTTGGCTCAGGCGATTGGGGCTAAGCCGACCTTTCAATACTCCATCTAGCAGGATGCTGAAAAAGAGGGGATGGAGTCTGATGATCTTCTGTGCTCGCGCAACGCGCGGTCGCGGACTCCCCTCGTTGGACGCGCGCAGTGGAAGATCAATCAGCCCCCATCCCTGAAGAGAAAGTGCGCAAGCTTGGAGGGAGCATGTATATCGTTCGATGCGCGCAGTTGGGATCATTCCACCTACCCCTTAATAAAGTGACAGCTCGTTACGGCCTTGCTGGACGAACTTTTTGAGCATCCTGCGGGGGGGGCTTCCCTGCTTGTTCCATACGTCTAGGCCGTCGAGTATGGATTCAGCAGTTTGTGCAATTGCTTGTCCTTCGCAGGGACTGGGATTAGCAGGCAATTTCTGCTGGCTTTGCCGAAATGATTCGGACGTCGAATAGTTATGCGGCAGCGAACGCCAGGTAGTATTCGTTGCGCGATGCCTGCTATCGGCCAAAAGCAGAAAGGATGAGTGTCATGGCACGACGGGGATTCTTTGCGGAGCTTCAGCATCAGTCCCGCTTAGCCGCTCGAGAGCGAGAACGGGATGAGCGAGATGCCGTTCGGCGTCATGTCGCGGCAGTTAAGCAAACCGAACAGGCGAAGAAGGACTGGGAGCGTGCCAATACTCAGCTTGCTAAAGCGGTCGACTCTGAACGAAAGCGTCTTGAGAAAGAGGCTCGCGAGGCGCATGTAGCCGCTATGGAAGCGGAGGTTATCGAGCGAAACGGGAAGCTCGAACAGATCTACGAGGAGATCGACTCGCTACTCGCCTCTACGCTTGTGGTGGATGACTACGTCGATCTCAACTCGCTTCGCGTTGAAGTGACGCACCCGCCATTTGACCGTACCGATCTTGAAGTTCCGCTTCCTCAGCCGAGCCTTATGCTCAAGCCTAACGAACCGGTTCTGGCGCTGCCCGAGCCACCCACAGGCCTAGCTAGCTTCTTCGGCAAGAAGAAGTATGCCGAAGCCGTAGAGAACGCACAGCAGGCGCACGAGCGAGCTTTAGTGGAGTGGCGCGCAGCGTGCCGTGACGTGCTGGCGCGGCACCAAAAGGCCGAAGAGGTACGCGCTCGAGATGAGACGCGGCGCCTTGACGCGCTCAGGTCTGAGCGCGAACGCTACGCCAAAGAGTGCGCCTTACGCGAATCTGAGGCTGCCGACCGCAATAGGAGGCTTGATGAACTGATCGCGAATCTGGGGTACGGCACTGCCGACGCGATCCAAGAGTACGTCTCTATCGTGCTATCGAATTCGGTGTATCCCGACCATTTCCAGGCTGCGCATGAGTTCGAGTTCGACCCCTCTCCCGCCGAGCTTCGGCTTCGCGTGCTGGTGCCCGGTCCAGGTGAGATCCCCGCGATCAAGTCCTACAAGTACACGAAGGCCACTGATGAGATTACTTCGACATCGCTCTCACAAAAGGAGTGTCGCGACCGATACGCCGGCACAATTCATCAGGTAGCGCTCAGGTCTTTTCACGAGGTGTTCGAGTCTGACCGTCGTGGCCTCGTCAAGACGATTTCGCTGGAGGTGGGTACCAACACAATTGATCCTGCGACAGGCCGGCCGACCTATGTGCCGTTCGTGATCGCAGCCGCCGAGCGCGAGTCGTTCCTTGCGTTCGAATTGTCGGCAGTTGTGCCTGCACTCACGCTGGGAAGGCTCGGCGCTGCTGTTTCGAAGAACCCGTATAGCCTGATCGCCGCCGAGCGCTCCGGAGTCCGTCGATCGTGACGCAGCGCGGCCCGTTAGTCTTCAATCCGCCGCCCGGGTGGCCTAAGCCCCCTAAGGGGTGGACGCCCCCAAATGGCTGGAAACCAGATCCTGCTTGGCCTGTCCCGCCACCTAGTTGGCAGCTTTGGATTCCAGACGTTACCCCAATGGGCGATAGTGTATTCGGCAGCGGCTCAGATCCCTCTGCCGCTACGGAGAAATCTCAGGGAGAATCTGAGCCGCAATCTCCAGCCAGTATGGACCAGCGGGTCGCGTTCTTGGAGGCGGAGAACGCGGCCTTGCGCACACGTTTGGAGTCCCTCGGTACGGATCCAGGCAACGCTGTCGTCCTCGACGACGAACGCATTCTTCAGGACGCCGGGATCTATCGGTATCACCACCCCCTTGAAAACGCGCTTGCCTATCGAGAGCGACTCGATGACATAGCGGCTCGGATCGCTGAGACGATTAAGGTGGGCGCCGCGATCGAAAAGTCGAACATGTTCACTTTCGACGGTTCGTTGGCAAAGGGCCGTGCGATGACGAACGACCTGGCGAAGCTGATGCTCCGCGCCTATAACGCTGAAGCCGAGAACGTGGTGCGGTCGCTTCGCGTAGGAAACACCGTGACTGCCATCAAGCGGCTTGATGCGGCCAGAACGGCGATCGCAAAGCTTGG
Source organism: Nitrospira sp. (assembly GCA_009885705.1). Lineage (GTDB taxonomy): Bacteria > Nitrospirota > Nitrospiria > Nitrospirales > Nitrospiraceae > Palsa-1315. The sequence continues at coordinate 10,596 of VFKF01000288.1, forward strand.
CAAGATGATGGAGATGCGTATCGCAGACCAGTTCCATGCCCTACGTATCGAAGAAATTGAGCTCACGGCAGATTACTTGGTGAAGAAGGAGGAAGAGCGAGAGGTGGCGCGCGCTGAGCGGGAGCGGCTGCGCGAGGAGCGCAAGGTCGAGCTAGAACTCGCTGCCGCGCGAGAACGTCTTGAGAAGGAGCGAAACCATATCCTGACGGTGATCGAGAAGGTCCGGGCGAATGGTACAAGCGACCCTGAACTCGAGCGCAAGCTCACTGATATCGACAGTGCAATTGCTCAGAACGACTACCGTGCCGCCAACATTCGGGCGGGCTACGTCTATGTCATCTCGAACCGCGGTGCGTTCGGCGATCACGTCGTGAAGATTGGGCTAACCCGCAGGTTGGAGCCGCTCGATCGCATCTACGAACTTGGAGACGCGTCGGTTCCATTCCGTTTTGACGTGCACGCAATTTTCTTTTCTGAGGACGCCGTTAGCCTCGAAAACGAGCTCCACCAGCACTTCGCGGCGCGTCGCGTGAACTGGGCAAATGATCGAAAGGAGTTCTTTTTCGCCTCACCTGCTGACGTGCGCGCCGTACTTTCGGAGAAGCTGGGAAACCTGCTGGAGTTTGCAGAGCACGCCG
>VFKF01000333.1 GCA_009885705.1 Nitrospira sp.
GGTGCCGGGAGAATCGAGTGTTTGCCGTCACGAGTAATCGCATAGGAATCGAAGCACGAGGCGGCAAAGCTCCTCTGACCTTTATCGGGAATAGCGAAATCGTCGCTCCACGTGGGGCTATTCTGCATCGCGCGCCGCGAGACCGGGAAGAACTCCACATCGTCGAGATCGATCCGGTCGAGGCGCGGAACAAATCCCTCACACCCTATAATGATCTGCTGCGTGACCGCCGCGAGTCCCTCTACAGATAACCTACCGTAAACCGGGAAACGCTGAACGCTGAGCTATGAGCAGGGAGACGATGGTCCCCTCGGCATTCCGCGTTCATTGTTCATCGTTCTGCGCTTGCTTCGTCATGCCGCTTGCACCGCACTGGCCCGCACGGTAGGATCATATCTATGAAAGCTCCATTGGGAAAAGGCATCTTCCTCATTGCCGCACCCTCCTTGCGCGATCCGAATTTTCGGCAAACCGTCGTGTTGCTCTGTGAGCATGGGGCTGAAGGTGCGCTTGGTGTCGTCGTCAATCGTCCAACGGCGATGTCGGTCTCGGAAGCGTTACCTCAAGTGCCGATCCTCGAAGGCCAACGGCACGTCCTCTTCTCCGGAGGGCCGGTGCAAACGAATCAGGTCATGATGCTCTATCGATTGGATCAATTGCCTGAGAACTCCCATCATGTGTTCGATGGGATTTGCCTCGGCGGGGATACAGACCTGGTCGATCGTATTTTGACCAACAGCGGAGGGCACGATGCATTCCGCGCCTACCTCGGGTATTCCGGCTGGGGCCCAGGGCAATTGGAGTCTGAAATGCAGACCGGTTCCTGGTTTACCATTCCGGCAGATCCCAATGCCGTGTTCGACAAGGATCCCACCCGTATCTGGCCCGATATTGTGAGCGCCCTGGGTGACGATTACCGTCATTATGCGGATATGCCTTTCGATCCCTCCCTGAACTAGTCAGGCTTGGGGCGAGAGGAACGAGGCGATAGGCTGAGAGGGCTTCTTTTGCGTTACTTGCCGCGTGCCCCGTACCCCGTGCCTTGATCTCCCGATCATTCAATTGCAGCCTTCTCGCTCAGGTGTTACCCTGCGTCCTCGTGCGGTGAGCTTCCAGGAGTCGCCCGATATGCTCAAACGGATTGGCTGTTGGTTGGGGCTGGTCCTGCTTGCCTCTGCCTGCTCCGGCTGCGGTGTGCTCTATACCGTCGTGAAGTCGGAATCCAAGCTGGACCGGCTGGCCGTGCCGATGACGAAGGCTGAGGTGATCGACCAGATCGGTCGGCCGGATCGCGTGTTGCGTGACGATGGCCGCCTGTTGGTCTGGGAATATTCCCTCACGGCCCGTAAGCAATGGCTCTATGAGTTGGCGTTTTGCCCGATCTCGATCTGGGTCGGCGGCTGCATTTTCTATCCCTTCACGAACATCGCCTCGGAACATCAACGAGAATATCCCTATCATGTTGTGCTGGTGAACGACGAACTGTGCGCGTGGGGTGCTCCCTCGGCCATTCTGCAACGGCGTCGCGCTTGCGCGTCGTCCGGCACAGCCGCTCTGGGCTCTGGCGGCATGCTCGGACGTCCTGAGCCGGTGGTCACCGGCGTCGGGCCGATCAATCGAGACACGATCGATCGCTATCGCACGATGGCCGTGATGCCGTTCGTCGATGCGGGGACCACCCCGGGATCCGGCGCTCGTGTCGCCGGGATCATGACGACCTTACTCCTGGATCTGGATATCAATATTGTCGAGCGGGCCAAGCTCGACGAAGTGTTCAAGGAGCAGGTCATCCAACTCAAGTATGTCGACGATGCCGAGGTGTTGAAAGTCGGGAAGCTTGTCGGCGCCCATGCGATCATTGTGGGTGAAGTGCAACAATGGGAGCGAACCGAGGGAGAGCAGGTCAGCCGCGTGTCTCTGGCCTTTCGGATGATCGATGTCGAGAGCGGCTTGGTGTTATTCAACGGAGAAGGACATGGTTCGGATGCCACGGCCGATGATCCTGAAGGCTTGGCCCGTGTCATCGCCCATCGCATTCTCGCCCGGTTCGGTTCGCAAACCGGATTGCTGGGGTCTGGGCGGGTCGGTGTGAATTGGGATCTGCAAGAGTCGGCCGGCGCTCGCTACTACCTCGTGCGGGAAATTCGCGCCGGCCTGCCTGCAGAGAAGGCGGGTCTCAAAGTCGGTGATCGAGTCGTGGCCTGTAACGGTGCGGTGCTTTCGGCGGTATCTTCTGAGCGGGAGGCAAAACGGCTTTGTCAGGTCGGGGCAGGTCAGACCCTTCAGTTGGATGTGCGTCGAGCAGGCGAGCCAATCGCGATGACGCTGACAGCTGAGAAGCGGCCTGGGCTGTAGGCGTCAGCGTACCACCTATTCATGGGCCAGGAGGGGGGCGAGGAATCGCCCAGTGTGGGACGCCGCTACCTTCGTCACCTGTTCCGGTCTCCCTTCCGCTACGATCTGTCCACCTGCCGAGCCTCCTTCCGGCCCGAGGTCGATCACCCAATCGGCGCTCTTGATCACATCCAGATTGTGCTCCACCACCACCACGGTATTGCCGCTGTCCACCAGCTTTTGCAGCATCGCCAGGAGCTTCTTGATGTCTTCGACATGCAGCCCGGTGGTCGGCTCATCCATGATGTAGAGCACATTTTTCGTAGACGAGACTTTGAGCTCGGCGGCGATTTTTAACCGTTGGGCTTCGCCGCCTGAAAGGGTCGTGGCGGCTTGCCCAAGCCGGAGATAGCCAAGCCCGATGGAGGAGAGCAGGTGGAGCTTCTCGGTGAGCTTGGGTGAGCCGCTAAAAAATCCCAGCCCGTCGTCGACGGTCATCTGCAGCACATCATGGATCGTTTTCCCACGATAACGAATGGAGAGGACGTTCGGTTTAAATCGCTTCCCGTCGCAGGCGTCGCAGGTCGCATAGATATCTTCGAAAAAGTACATCTCCAGCTTTTCGACGCCGCTGCCTTCGCATTTCTCGCACCGCCCTCCGGTGGTATTGAAGGAGAAGTGCCCAGGCGTGAGCCCGCTTCTGAGGGCCTCGCGCTCGGACGCGAAGAGGGTGCGGACTTCATCGAACGCTTTCAGGTAGGTGATCGGGTTCGAGCGTGGCGTTCGTCCGATCGGCTCTTGATCGATGAGTTTGATGCCGGTGAGATGTTCGACTCCCTTGATCGCGCGAAACTTGCCCATGGGCAGGGACTCAATACGAAAGGCTCTGGCGATGGCTCGATACAGCGTGTCCTCGACCAAGGTGCTCTTGCCGGACCCAGAGACGCCGGTGACACAGACCAGCATTCCGAGCGGTATACGGACGGACAGATCTTTGAGGTTGTTCTCGCAGGCTCCGGCGATGACAAGAAACTTTCCATTCCCTTTCCGTCGGGCGCGTGGCACGGCAATCTCGTCTTCGTCACGCAGGTAGCGTGCCGTGATCGACCGCCGGTCCGCGATGAATTCCTGTCGTGGCGCTGCGCAGATCACCTCGCCGCCTTTTTCGCCGGACAAGGGGCCCATTTCGACGAGATAGTCGGCGGCCAACATCATCTGGCGATCATGTTCGACGACGACGACCGTATTGCCCTGGCTCGCCAGCTCTCGCATGATGCCGGCGAGCGTCGCGGTGTCACGGGGGTGGA
>VFKF01000457.1 GCA_009885705.1 Nitrospira sp.
AGCATTCCCTATTGTGAAGGAAGTGAAGGATGATACGATCGTGCTCGACTTCAACCATCCGCTGGCAGGGAAGACGTTGCACTTTGACGTGACCGTTCTGGCCATTACTCGAGGGGCGGTTCCAGCGCAGCCTGAGAAGTAATCGCCGGGATGAGGGTTTCTTGTGCATGGATCAGCCCCACGGTGCGATCCAACGGCATTTGATTTTCGGTCGGGGCGCTTCTAAAATGCCGCCTTTGGATTGACGCTGTCATGCCCACCCGCTCTCGCTCTCGGATAACCGCTCCGCCTAAAAAGAAGGCTCGCAAGAAGTCTCTAGGCCTCGATGCGTCGCACAAGCGCCGGTTCCAGGCCAGGCTGCTGAAGTGGTACGCAAAACATGGCCGCGATCTGCCCTGGCGAAAGACCTCCGACCCCTATCACATTCTGGTCTCTGAAGTAATGTTGCAACAGACCCAGGTCGATCGGGTGATTCCGAAGTACCATGAGTTTCTGGATCGTTATCCAAGCTTTGAAGAGTTGGCTGACGCACCGGTCTCGGATGTGAAGAAGACGTGGTATCCGCTGGGTTATAATATTCGGCCTGAACGGCTGCATAGTATCGCTTGCGAGACGGTTGAGCGTTATGGGGGGCAACTGCCGAGCGATGCGGAGGAGTTGTTGTCGTTCAAAGGCATAGGACGGTACACGGCCGGCGCCATTCGTTCTTTCGCGTTTAATGAAGATGCGCCGATCCTGGATACGAATGTGATTCGGGTGCTTCATCGGGTATTTATTGCGAAGGGCGACCCCAAAGCGCAGAAGCCGAAGCTCTGGGAATTATCTGAAGCGCTGATTCCGAGAGGGAAAGGGTACGACTTTAACCAGGCGATCATGGACTTTGGGGCGACCTGTTGCACGGCGAGGAATCCCTTCTGTGAGAAATGTCCGATGAAACCGTTCTGTAAGACCTATCCGTTCGATCGGGCGTAACCGGGGATGTCGGCTGGCTATGAAGGTGATTGAGGTCGCCGCAGGTCTGATCTGTCGAGACGGCCGCTATTTGATCGCCCGGCGAAAACCGGGCGTGCATTTGGCAGGGTTTTGGGAGTTCCCAGGCGGGAAGCGCGAGGCCGGTGAAACGTTGGAAGAATGTCTGCAGCGAGAGTTGTTCGAAGAACTGAATATTCGTATCGATGTGCCGCTGCCCTTCCAGGTCATTCGGCACCAGTATCCTGAGAAAACCGTGGAGCTGCATTTTTTTCGTTGTCGAATTGAGAGCGGGGATGCCACAGCGATAGACTGCGCGGAAATTCGATGGGTTTGGCCGCACGAATTGGATGCCTTTGAGTTTCCTCCGGCAGACCGTCCGGTTGTTGAGGCGTTGCAGCGTTAGATTATGGGGCAGGAATTATGAAAGTCGTTCTGGACATTGAGACGATTCAAGCGCCTCGGGAAGAATGGGCCAGGCTGGCCGGAAAAATTCCGGAGGACCATGCATTCGAACCGGCAGAGGGGAGCTACGATTTATTCACGGCCGGGGCTGCTGATGAACGGCGTCGCATCGACGATGAGCAATATGCGAAGTCCGCCTTCGATGGTACGTTCAGCCAGATTGTCTGTATCGGACTATTGGAGTTTTCAGACCAGCTTGAACCTCGCGGGGCGGTGGCCTGGTTTGGAGGGGATGAGCGGGAATTGCTGCGGCAGTTCTGGAGCCGATTGGCGCAGAGCCGCCCGTCGCTCTTCATCACCCATAACGGCCTGGGGTTCGACCTGCCGTTTATTCGAAAGCGATCGATGATCCATCAAGTCAAGCCGAGCGTCGAGGTGAATCTTGCCAAGTTCAGGACGGAGCCCGTCTATGACACGATGGCAGTCTGGAGCAATTGGGATACGCGCGGGTGGGTGAAGCTCGATGTACTGGCGAGAGCGCTGAACGTCGAAACGAAGTCCGGGAGCGGGTCGCAGGTGGCCGAGATGTGGGAGAAGGGACAGGGGCTCGAGCTGGCTCGCTACTGTCTGCAAGATACGTATGTGACGTATGCCTGTTATAGCCGGATGAATTTCCGGCAGCCCCTGTCCAGCGAAGTGGTCTTACTCCAACCGGAATTGCTGAACGTCGGTTGAGAAACGTTAGCGCGTGTGGGTCGCCTCAGCTGTCTTCTTCTTCGGTGCCGGTTTTGCCGATACCTTGGTCGACGTCATCGCTTTCATTTCCTCAGCTCGTTCCCGCAGTTCGCGCTTCATCCATTCCGATTCCTTGCGCAGCATAATGATCTCGGTATCCTTCTTCGCAAGCGCTTCTTTGGTTTTCCCCAATTCACCGAGCTGCTGAGCGGTCAGTTCGCTCTCGCTCATATTGGCCGACACCGTCTGAGCTTTCGCCGGAGCGGCTGCCGTCATGGGCGCCATGGGAGTGCTTGTCGTGGCTTTTGCGATTGGCATGGCGGCCGGCATCGGCGTCTTGGCCAACGCATGATAGTCGATGACCATGGAGATTGCCCCGACGGCGCCACCAGCGGCATAGGCCGGAGCAGGCTCGATGCGAGCCATGGACTCAGGAAGGAACGCGGTCGGTTTTGCGCCCTTTCCTATCGTGAGGTAGATCGATCCCTTCGAGACATATAGACTGCCCGTGGTGGGTTCAGAGCCTGACCCTGCCGATGAGGAGACGCGGAACCCGACAAGCTGTTCGGGCTTCGCCTTTGATAAGCCTTGTGCGAGCAGGGGAGAAAGAAACTCTGCATCCTCATCGCTGAATACTCTCATCGGCTTGCTGCCACCAGCGGACATTTTTGACGTTCCGCTCATGCCGTCATTGCCGTAGATCCCTTTTACGATTTTGTTAATGGTCTGTTGATCGATCACCGCCGGATGGCTGGCTTCAAACGACCAGTCGGTCACTTCTTCCAGGAAGACGCTGCCCTTTGTATTGTGGGCCAGTTTTGTTCCACCGGCACAGCCGCTGATGGCGAGGGTAAGAGCGGCCATTCCGACGAGGCCCGTGAGGATAGAGTTCTGCACATTCCTTGATCTGAGGTCGTGTGTCATCGAGGCGCTCCTTCTTCCAGGACTGGTGTGTGGGTCGATTTCAGCGAACCGCGATGCGTTGACGGCGTCGGAACTACCAGATTCCCAAGCCCATTAATGTCATGCTCAGCGCAATCCATCCGAAGAGTCCCATCGCAATGATGGTTTCAAGGCTCGTGGAGGCATCTGCTTTTTCGCTGGCGCTGTGATGTCGATTCTCGATCATGGCTCTTCTCCAAGGAGTGAATGTGGAAAGTGCGTATAAGTGATTATTTGTAAAGCAAAGGCTATGCCTTCATAAGGCGAGGAGGCTGGCGAAAGAGGTGAGGGAGGGGCTTGTGGGAGGAATAGGGCGAGGGTGTGTCCTCTGTCCGCTAGGTATATAGGTGATTAATCTAGCGAGATAGTAGACGCAAGATGTTGATATAGATCGGCTATACTTAAAGTGCTGTCAGGTGCGTCTTGTCGGTTGAGAAGGCGGAATAACCTAATTTTTTCTAGAAATTTTGAAAAATAGGAAGCAAGTGGGCAAAATATGCCTGCTTCGAAGAGGAGTTAGAGGGCTTGTGGTGGAGGCAGATCTCGTACAGCGGTGTTCGTTTTTGGATCCGTATCTTGCCGAATAGTCTTTGGGGGAGGGACGTCCGGAACGATTTAATTTATTGGTGGACGTTCTGCGTACAAGGTTGTGGACGAGGCATCGTAAATGGCAAGGGAAAGCATGTCTCCCGGCTTGGACGGTACTGCGCTCTTATCCCAGATGACGGTGATGTTGCCATCTGATTTGCCCATGCCCTGTGCTGCTGAGCGTTTGGCATCTCCCTCGACCAAGATGGGGAGCGTGCGTTTGAGATATTCCCTGTTCCGTTCGTAGGAAATGTTCCGTTGGAGATCGAAGAGTCTCGTCACACGTTCAGTCTTGACCGAATCGGGAACATCGTCGGGGAACTTGCGAGCCGCGATGGTGTTCTTTCGTTCGGAATATTTGAAGATGAATGCCGAGTGAAACCGTATGTCTTCGAGAAGCCGGTACGTCTCGGCAAAGTCTTCCTCGCTCTCCCCGCAGAAGCCTCCAATGATATCGGTGCTGAGGACGATGTCGGCTTGCAGGGTGCGGATGCGGTCGACTAGGGTACGACACTCGTTATTGGTATAGGTGCGATTCATCAAGCCGAGGATACGGTCGCTGCCGGATTGAAGCGGCAAATGAATTTGCTTGCAGATACGGGGATGCGACACGACGGCCTCTAACAATGAAAGCGGAAAGTCTTTGGGGTGTGGGGACGTGAATCTCACCCGTTCGATGCCCGGTACATCCGCGACAGCCGTGATCAATCGCGCAAAATCCCAGTTGTCGAATCGATATGAATTGACGTTTTGTCCGAGAAGCGTGATCTGTTTAAACCCTTGCTCGGCGATTCGTCGAGCTTCCTGCACGATGCCCTCCGGGTCACGGGAGCGTTCCCGCCCTCTCGTATAGGGGACCACGCAGAAACTGCAGAAGTTGTCGCAGCCTCGCATGACGGCTATCCAGGCATTCACCTTGTCGTTTCGATCGGGTATGACATCGTGGTAGGTCTCGTATTCCGAAAGATCGACTGCGATTCCCTTTTGATCCTCTCCTTCTGCTTGGGAGAGCATGGCGTTTCGAATCAACATGGGCAGCTGGCGATAGGCATCAGGGCCGGCGAGCACATCCACGAGTGGCTGGATGTCCGTTAGCTCCTCTTTGAGGTTTTGTGCCATGCACCCCAACACCCCTATGACTAATGGGCGTTGGCGCTTGAGTTTTTTCAGTTCAGATAAGTGTTTATAGACTTTGTTGTGGGCATTCTCGCGAATGGCGCAGGTATTCATAAGAATGACGTCCGCACGTTCCCGCTCGTCGGTAAATACAAATCCATCCTGTTTCATCAGCGAGCGAACGAGTTCCGAGTCGTACTCGTTCATCTGACAACCGAAGGTTTCAAGGTGAACCTGGGTTGGTGCGATCGTGGGCTTCATCATTTCGAGAGGTTTGATCATAGGTGCGTCATTATAGGAAGATCTTCCTGGTAGGAGCAAGGCGCTTGAGCGAATAGGCGGCATTGTGATGTGGCCTTGGTTGATGGGCTGCGCATCCCATGGTAGGATCTTGTCCATCGTTGCCAGCTCACTTACTGTGAGTCTTTTGTGACACCTTCACCGTTGCTCGCTTCCATTCTCACATTCTTTCTCCTCCTCCTTTCTGGGACTGGAGGGTGGACGAAGGAAATTCTTCCCATCGAACCGGATCTCAGTACCAGAATCGAAGAACATTACGATCACGAAGCCCGGCTCTTTCTGATGCTGTATTCTCTGCATGGGAACGGCACCGTCGATTATGTCACCGGGCGTCTCGTGCAGGAATATTCCAGGAGCAGTTACGGCAATCCTGTCTATCAGACTGAGGCCTATCCCTTGTTCTACTGGTGGAACCACACCATGTATAACGATCCGGAGCAGGATGGGGTGAATGGCAATGAACGGGTCTATCAGGAAAATATGGAATTCGATATCTCCCGCTATAAGCCCTGCAGCTTCAATGGGCAACCCTGCTGAGTTTCACTGTGCGGCTGAGTGACAAGTGTGCTTCGGCCCATGGCCAATGGTTCCCTGCCAGATTTTTTCGAGAATCTCCGAGTCTCTCGTCTCTTCCGATGATATGCTACGCCCCCATGCCTATTGAAACGACTCGATGAAAACCTCATCGCTTATGCAGACGCTTGCGAACCGGCGCATCGGCATTATGTTGCCGCTGGGGTTCGCCTCAGGGTTGCCATTGGCGCTCACATCCGGGACTCTGCAGGCCTGGCTGACCGTTGCCGGCTTCGACTTGAAGACCATCGGCATCTTTACGCTCGTCGGACTTCCTTATGCACTGAAGTTTTTATGGGCTCCACTGATGGATCGTGTGGTTCCTCCCTGGCTGGGACGCCGCCGTGGATGGATGCTCATGATGCAGCTTGGTGTCGCGCTCGGCTTGGCGGCTATGGCGGTGACGGGGCCCGGTGACCGTCCTGAAATACTGGGCATGCTGGCCCTCGTGGTGGCGTTCTTCTCCGCCTCACTCGATATCGTATTCGACGCCTATCGGACCGATCTGCTCTTACGACCTGAGCGGGGATTCGGTGCAGCCGTGTGGGTGAATGGTTATCGATGTGCCTTGTTGCTGGCGAGCGCGGGCGCGCTCCTATTGGCCGATCATATTGGATGGCGACATACCTATTTGTTGCTCGCTGCGCTCATGGCAACCGGGGTGCTCACGATCCTCGTGAGTCCGGAACCGCATGAACCGGCTGCTGCACCTGCAAGCCTGGCTGAAGCAGTCGGTGGACCACTGAAAGAACTGTTTGCCCGCCCGGGGGTCCTCGGGCTTCTGGCCCTCATCGTCCTCTACAAGGTTGGAGACGCCGTTGCGGCCTCACTGCAAACGGCATTTCTGATAGGAGGGATGGGTTTTTCTGTCAGCGAGGTCGGCTATGTGAAGGGGCTTGGCCTCGTGGCCACACTTATCGGCGCATTGGCTGGGGGCGTCGCCATGGCCAAGCTTGGGATGGTCCGGTCGTTGCTCCTCTTCGGTGTCTTGCAAGCGGTCTCAAATCTTGGATTTATGTGGCTCGCCTGGATGGGGAAGAGTTACGGGGCACTCACGACATCCATTCTCGTCGAGAATGTCACCGGAGGCATGGGCACCGCCGCGTTTGTCGCACTGATCATGTCGCTCTGCGACCATCGGTATACGGCCACGCAGTTCGCGTTGCTCTCTTCCCTCGAAGCGCTCGGACGGGTGTTTTCCGGTCGTCCGTCGGCCACCTTGGTCGAACTGGTCGGCTGGACACAGTTTTTCTTCTGGTCGTTTCTCATCGCCTTGCCCGGCATCTGGCTGGTGTGGGCGCTTCGGGCGCAGTTACATCAAGAAGCCGGACGCGATGCGCAAACCAGAGTCGGCTCAGCCGATCTATGACGATTGGATGCGGCGTTGGAGGAACAAGACGAATAGCATGAGTGTTGGAAGCGGCGCCAGGACGAAGGGCACGAGCCAGACCCAGACATTCTTCCCGCGCATGCGGGCTTGGTCGATCATCCAGACAAACACCCATGCAATCAAGCCGACATAGTTGAGGGCCATCCAGCGCGTCGTATGAATCTTGAGGCCGCTCGTGCTGTCCGGAGCTGCATTGAAGAGAAAGACTCCCAGCATGAGCACAAACAGCCCCAATAACGTTGCGACAAGTTGCTTGCTCCAAACAAACATGATGATCCTCCCTGATACAGGCCATGTGTGCAGCGTCATTGCCGCAGCAGCTATGCGGAGCGTAGGCTAATCATGCGTCGATCGTTTGTCAAAGGGGAACAGCCCACTGCCGCTCCTATTGAGCCCGCCACAAACAAGGCTCGGCAGTTATCACTCTAAGGACTTCAATGAGTCTTCTACGTTTAATCCTGCTGGTTGTGGTACTGGCTGCCAGTGTCGTGCTGGCACAGACGAACCCCACTACCGATCACTATCTGATTTTTGTCCAAGCCGAACTTGCGAAGGCCATGGATCGCATGGATCAATCCACTCCAGAACGGGAAGGGGCGGTGGTCAGAAGTATCTTTCGGCGACATAGCCAGGAGTTGCTCGATAGCATGGTGCGTCCGCATACGATCCGTCACAATTGGGGGCTCTTCAGCCGGTTTGAAACGACGGTGTTGGGTACTCGGGTTGTGGTCATCGGCATCGGTCATCACTTCATCCCGGTTGAAGGGGTGGACGAAGCTATTTTGGCCCTCGGACGCCGTGTATTTTAATTTTTCTTCCATGGGTATTCCGTCGCTCGTAAATTGACCGATATTTTCGATCAAAAGTCTGTGGATAAGTCGGCCTAAATCCCCGGCAGATGGCGATTCCCAATCGTTTGCAGATATCCACAGGCTTTCCTCTGTTTCCCCAGCCACCCACTACACTTGGTGTTGACAATTCATCCTGATCGCTATATGTAGATGCTCCTTAGATAGACCAAGCATCAAGACAGCAAATTTTAGGCGTTCACAGGATATCAGCCTGATCAGGATTGAAGCTTAATTATTCCTGTTGGGGATCGAGAGCAGTCCCACACCAATTACGCAGACTGGGGGAGGGAAAATCGTGAGAATAGAACGCCGATTTACACATCGCGGACAAAGTCCCTATGAAGGCCTGCCATTTGTGAAACGTTCGTCGGAAATTCGCAATCCCGACGGATCGACCGTGTTTAAGTTGGAGAACATCGACATTCCGGAGCCCTGGTCCCAGCTCGCGATCGACATTCTCGCGCAAAAATACTTCCGGAAAGCCGGAGTCCCTCAGCGTGATGAGCAGGGCAATCCGATCGTCGGCCCGGACGGCAATCCGAAATTGGGAGGGGAAAACGATTCCCGGCAGGTCTTTGAACGGCTCGCAGGTTGTTGGACCTCCTGGGGCAAAAACTTCGGCTATTTCAAGACGCCGGAAGATTCAGAAGCCTTTCATGACGAGCTGTGTTACATGCTCGCGCATCAGATGGTTGCGCCGAACTCTCCCCAGTGGTTTAACACGGGGCTGCATTATGCGTATGGGCTTTCAGGGCCTGCACAAGGGCATTACTACGTCGACCCCAAGACCCGTGAAGTTGTCAAAGCCACCAATGCATTTGAGCATCCACAACCGCATGCCTGCTTCATTCAGTCCGTTGACGACGACCTGGTCAGCGAGGGCGGCATTATGGATCTTTGGGTGCGAGAAGCGCGCCTGTTCAAGTATGGATCAGGGACCGGCACCAACTTCTCCAAGCTGCGTGGCGATGCCGAACCATTGTCCGGTGGCGGCCGTTCGTCAGGATTGATGTCCTTTCTGCGCATCGGCGATCGTGCCGCAGGCGCGATTAAGTCGGGCGGAACGACCAGGCGGGCGGCCAAAATGGTCTGCCTCGATTTAGATCACCCCGACATCGAAGAATTTATCAATTGGAAGGTCGTGGAAGAGCAGAAAGTCGCCGCCATGGTGACCGGCTCTAAGATCTGCGCTCAGCGTCTCAATGCCGTCCTCAAGGCCTGCCATGTCGTCGATAGCGCCGGCCAGATGAAAATCGAGATCGATGCCAAGCAGAATCCTATCCTCAAGGAGGCGTTGGCCGCTGCTCGGCGCGATGCCGTTCCAGAAGCCTATGTTCAGCGGATGTTTTCCTACGCACAGCAGGGATTCACGCATTTTGCGTTTCATGAATACGATACGAATTGGGACGGTAAGGCCTACCAGACGGTCTCCGGCCAGAATTCCAACAACAGTGTGCGCATTCCCAACGAATTCTTTGCGGCGTTAGAGGCGGATAGCGATTGGCAGCTGAAGCGCCGGATCGATGGCAAAGTTTCCAAGACCCTCAAGGCACGGGACCTCTGGGATCAGATCGCATGGGCCGCCTGGATTTGCGCGGATCCCGGTACGCAATACGACACCACCATCAACGAATGGCATACCTGTCCGGCGGATGGCCGTATCAATGCCTCCAATCCTTGCTCGGAATACATGTTCCTCGACGATACGGCATGTAACCTGGCCTCGCTCAATCTCGGTCAATTCTTTTCGACCGACGCCCAATTCGAGCTGGAGAATTTCCGCCATGCCGTCCGCCTCTGGACGGTCGTGCTGGAGATCAGCGTCCTCATGGCGTCGTTTCCCAGCCGTGCCATCGCCGAGAAGAGTTTTGAGTTCCGGACGCTGGGACTTGGTTATGCCAACTTGGGCACGGTGCTGATGCGGCAAGGCATTCCCTACGACTCACCCAAAGCCTTGGCGATCTGCGGCGCCTTGACCGCTATCATGACCGGCGAGGCGTACAGCACGTCCGCTGAAATGGCTGCAGAACTGTGGCCGTTTCCCGGTTATGCCAAAAACCGCGACGCGATGTTGCGTGTGATCCGCAATCATCGGCGCGCCTCATACAATGCCGCTCCGGAAGAATATGAAGACTTGACGATTACCCCGATCGGGATCCAGCCTGAGCATTGTCCGCCCGAGTTGCTCGTCGCGGCTCGCCGCGCATGGGACCGCGCTCTTGAATTGGGGACGGCCTATGGGTATCGCAATGCGCAGGTGACGGTCATTGCCCCTACCGGCACGATCGGACTCGTGATGGATTGCGACACGACCGGCATCGAGCCGGATTTTGCGCTGGTGAAATTCAAGAAATTAGCCGGCGGAGGCTACTTCAAGATCATCAACCAAAGCATACCCGAAGCCCTCAGAACATTGGGGTATACCGAGTCTCAGATTCTGGACATCGTGAACTATTGCGTCGGCCGGCAAACCTTGCAGACGGCACCGTTCATTAACCATGAGGCGTTGAGGAAGAAGGGGTTCGACGACGCCGCACTCGCACGCATGGAAGGCGGATTGGCGCAGGCCTTTGAGATCCAATTTACCTTTAATAAGTATGCGTTGGGTGAGGATTTCTGCCGGGAGAAGCTGGGATTCACCGATGCACAATTGGCGGAATCCAACTTCAATATGCTGCGGGCGCTGGGATTCACACAAGAGGAAATTGCCGCGGCGAATGACTATTGCTGCGGCACTATGACGGTGGAAGGGGCGCCACATCTCAAACCCGAGCATCTTCCGATCTTCGATTGCGCCAACCGTTGCGGCCGGATCGGTCAGCGGTATATCGCCGTCGATGCGCATATCCGCATGATGTCGGCGGCACAACCGTTTATCAGCGGCGCCATCAGCAAAACCATCAACATGCCGGCCGATGCGACATTGGAAGAAGTGAAGTCCTCCTATTTGTTCGCCTGGAAGAGCATGGTCAAGGCAGTGGCGCTGTATCGCGACGGCTCGAAGTTGAGCCAGCCGTTATCGGCCTCAACTGACAGTGGCAAGACGATTGAATCCTCTTCAGAAGTATTATCGATTGCGGAAAAGATCACCGAACGCGTGATGGTGCGGTACTTGGCGAAACGCCGGCCGCTCCCAGGCAGACGCAACGGGTATACGCAGAAAGCCGTCGTGGGAGGGCATAAGCTCTATCTGCGCACGGGTGAATATGAGGACGGGACGTGCGGCGAGATTTTCCTGGATATGCACAAGGAAGGGGCCGCATTCCGCAGCCTCATGAACTGTTTTGCGATTGCCATTTCGCTCGGTCTCCAGCATGGCGTGCCGCTGGAGGAGTTCGTCGAAGCCTTCGTGTTTACCCGCTTCGAGCCGAATGGGCCGGTTAAGTTGAACGACCGTATCAAGATGTCCACGTCGATCATCGATTATATCTTCCGGGAGCTGGCGGTGACCTATCTCGACCGTTATGACTTGGCACAGGTTCAGGAAGAGGATCTTCGAATGGATTCCGTGAAGAAAGACGAGCAGGATCCTGAATGCGTCGAGGAGGAAGCCACGCCTGAAACATTGGCATCGACCTCAATCAGTACGGAAATATTTCCCTCACGAAGAGGCGCCGCGCCGCGCCATAAGAGCAACGGGCATGGCAATGGCCATGCGAGCGTCACCCATACAGTCGAAATGAAGCGTGAAACCTTGACCTTGACCGCGATCCAAATGGCCCGTCAAAAAGGTTATGAGGGGGATCCCTGTTCCGAATGTAAGCAGTTCACCATGGTACGGAACGGAACCTGTCTGAAGTGTGAAACCTGCGGTACCACGAGCGGTTGTTCATAGTTGCGAGGACTCCATGAGTACGATTCTTCGAGAGCAGGGCATCGAAACCATTCATGATCAGGTGGTCAGTCTGGTTGCCCAGCGATGGGCCAAGGCTTTTCATTGCAAGGTCACCATTCACACCAGTCTTGAGCAGGATCCCTGGGCGGATCCTCAGCAGCAGTGCGATATCGTCGGCTGGCAGGTGAGTTCCACCGGGAATACGATGGAATGGATGGCTGAGGTGGAGACTGCCGACTCAGTCGGGGATCCTGAGACTCTGGTGAAATGGCAGCAGGCGATGGGGCACGGTATTCCATTTTATCTGCTCGTGCCACGCGGCTTTAAAGATTCGGCACAGAAGCTGGTAGAGGTGGGGGCTGTCCATTGCAGTGGGATCTACGAGTATACGTTTGTGAACGATCTTTGTCAGGTACTCTGACCGATAGCCTGCTGAACGGTGCGGAATGTTGTTTCGTTTGGTCGTCGTATCGATGGAGATGAGATGAGTTTCTTGAGCCTGCTGCCTCAAATCAGTGTTCCCGCGATCGAGCCAAGAGGTTCCGACGACTCTTGTCAGGCCGAACAATTTGTGAATCGGCTGAAAGCCCGACTTGCAGAAATGCAGCGTGACCTTGCCGCGCATGAACAGCTGGACGTGGTGGCCTTTCTCCCTTCCGGTCAAGCGATTTCCGTGGAAGTCATGGGTTATGACAATCCGGCACTCGTTACCCTGCAAGGCCAGGAGCAGGGGAGCGGCAAATCCTGCACATTGCTCGCGCATCAATCATCGCTGCAAGTATTGGTGTCGATAGAAATGATTCCCTTCGGCGCTCAGCGGAAAACGGTGAACTTTGAAACTCGCTGACACGATCATCTTCACCTGCCACGACGTCACGGAGTAACCCACCATGCCCACAACCACACAATTGGTCATTAGCGGAAAGAGCAAGCCAGGCGTCATCGCCCAAGTGGCCCAGGTTCTTGGAGATGCGAAGGTCAACATCAAGGCTTTTTCCGCCCCGGAGGTCATCGGAGCGGGAAAACTGAGACTCTTGGTTGCCGATCTGGACGGAGCCCGTGCGGCATTAAAAGCGGCGAAGATCAGATTTACTGAAGAAACGGCGCTGATCTTGAGCCTGACAAATAAGCCGGGAGCTCTCATGGAAGTGGCGGATTTGTTGACGAAGGCGCGCATCAATATTAAATGCGGTTATTGCACGCCATCCCGCGAAGGGAAACGTGCCATCGTCGTCCTGACTGTCTCACATACCGCGAAAGCGCTGACCGTCTTGCAGGATCAATCGCTCGACGAATTCTAGTCATGTCTCGCCGACCTCAGGCCTGCTGCGCTCGTTGGCTGGTTTTTCTTCTCGTCGCCCTCCTGGCCTGTACCATGGCCGCTTGTGGAGGCACTCCCAAACCGGTCTATTTCCCCGGCTATCCGATTGGATTCGTCGAACGAGGCGTGGCCTCGTGGTATGGACCTGGATTTCATGGGAACAAGACGGCCAACGGTGAACGATATGACATGCATCAGCTGACCGCGGCTCATCGGACATTGCCGCTTGGCTCCATTGCGGTGGTTCGGTCGCTGAGTACCGATCGACAGGTGACCGTTCGCATTAACGATCGGGGTCCGTTCGCAAGGGGTCGTGTGCTCGATCTTTCACTTGCCGGAGCGCAAGCGCTCGGGATGACCGGAGCAGGAACCGATCAGATTGAGTTGCGGGTCGTGGGGTATCAAGGACGAGCGGCCGATATGGGGGTCTTGCGGGTACAAGTCGGGGCCTTTTTCGATCAGCAGAATGCATTTAATCTGTTAGAGCGGGGCAAACATCTCTACTCTGGAGGCAGAGTCCAAGCGGTCGATCTGCCTGAAGGAAAGCGATACCGGGTGCAGATCGGTCAGTTTTCTACGGAGGCCCAGGCAGAAGCTGCCGCAGCTCATCTCGATTCGGTTCTCGGGCTCCAATCCTTTGTCTTTCGCGACGACCCGTAACCCAGTTTCAGTAAACTTGCCAGTCCAATTCTTCAGTTATTCGGCGAACATGCAACGCAACTGTTTGATATTGTGACGTGTTTGCATCATGTGCTTGCTCGCCACTCTGTCCTATGATACATGTAGAGTCCAATGGATACAGGTCCTATAGGTCCCTATCACGTTACTCCGTTCTCCCACATCTCACATTGCTGGTCTAAGGCGATAGGGGATAGCCCCTGGATTCTCCGGCATTCAAGGCCGACCGGTATGGTCGGTCGCTTCCAATAGATTGCAATTTATGGATATTCTCATCCTCTTGGGTCTCATTATTATTTCTGCAGTTATCTCTACGGCCGAAATTGGCTTCTTTGCAGTCAATGAAACGAAGCTGAAGGCGTTAGCTCTTACCGGCAGTGCCCGAGCAACATTGGCGCTCCATCTTCGCAGTGACCCACAAAAACTCTTGTCGACCATTCTTGTTGGCGACCGCCTGATCGGTGTGGCCACGCCGATGTATGCCACCTTTCTGACGCTGAACATCTATGGCGGCCGCAATTTCTTTGATGAGGCGATTGCCGTCATGGTCGGCCTGCTGACCTTTGTCCTCTTGGTCGCCGTTGATGTGATCCCCAAAACATTGGCCGCTAAATTCGCCGTTCCCGTGACGCTCAATATGGCCTACCCTGTTTATGGGGTTCAGTTGCTGCTCAAACCGTTCCTATTTGTGATGGTCCCTCTGATCCATAAGTTGACCGGAGGGAAGGGTTTGACGCTGCCCCTCGTGACCGAAGAAGAGCTGAAGATCATGCTGGATGAGGGAGGGAAGACGGGGACGATCGAGGTTGAGAAGGTGAAGATGATCAAAAACGTCTTCCAGCTCAAAGACATCACCGCTGAAGACGCGATGACCCCTCGCCTCTATGTTTTCTCCTTGGATGGGAACCTGCGCCTAAAGGAGGCCCAAGAGCTTCTCTATAACTCGAAATATTCACGGATTCCCGTCTATGACGGGACGCTGGATAACATCACGGGCATTCTGTACAAGACGAGGGCATTGACTGAACTTGCCAAGGGACGGAATGAAGCCAAGCTCAAGGATATTGCCTATCCGCCGCTGTTCGTGCCGTCCGGCAAAACCGCTGACGACCTGATGAAGCAGTTTCAGCAGGAGAAGCGCCATATGGCCGTCGTGGTGAACGAGTTCGGTGGCGTCATGGGGATTGTCACACTTGAGGATCTTCTCGAAGAAGTGGTCGGGGAGATCATGGACGAAACAGACATCACCGAAGAGCTGATCAAGCGGCTAGGGAAGAACCACATATTGGTGCACAGCAGGACCGAAGTGCGCAAGGTCAACGATTTCCTGAAGGTTGATCTCGGCGACGAAGCGGTGACGATCGGAGGGCTCATTCAGCAGGAACTTGGCAGAATTCCCAAGGTGGGAGAAGAAGTGCGGATCGCCAACTGTCGAATCCTCATCCATGAAGCTGAGCCTCGATCCATCCGAAGTGTCCAAATCTTTCGTGAAGAGAAATCCCCGGCTCATGTCGAATCCCAGAACCTCGACCTGGTTAGCTAGGCTTGCCCTTCTCCTCTCCGATCAAGGCGGCGAACTCCTGTTCCGTCAGAATCGGTACCCCCAGCACGCTGGCTTGATCCATTTTGGAGCCCGGGTCCCGTCCCGCAACCACATACGACGTCTTTTTGCTCACACTTGAGGCGACGCGCGCTCCGGCCGTTTCGACGGCTCGCTGTGCCTCATCTCGTGTGAAATGATCCAGCCCGCCGGTAAACACGAATGTCTTTCCCGCGAGCGGGGATTCCATTCGATCACCTCTGGCCATTCCCGGTGCGATCTGCATCCCCAATGTTTGGAGTTGTGCGATAGCTTCTCGATTGCGTGGCTCAGACCAATAGGCCACCAAGCTGTCTGATATCTCAGGGCCAATTTCACGAATCTGCAGAAGCCGTTCTCGATCCGCTGCCATGATCTTTTCAAGAGACGAGAACTCACGGGCCAGGACTTTGGCGATATGTTGTCCGACTTGTCGAATGCCAAGTCCCATCAGAAATCGATCGAGGGACACGGCGGTACTGCCCACAATCGACTCCACGAGGGCTGTGGCAGACCGATCGGCAAATCCCTCAAGCTTGACGAGGTCGTCTTTGGTCAGGCGATAGAGATCGGCGAGTGATCGTACCAGTCCCTCGTCAACCAGCTGCGCCACGGTCTTCTTCCCTAAGCCTTCGATGTTGAGCGCCTGCTTGGAGGCAAAGTGTTCGATCGCCCCCTTCAATTGGGCGCCACAGACCAATTGACCGGTACAGTAGAAATAGGCCCCCTCGCGGCCGACGTTCGATCCGCAGACCGGGCAGTGATCCGGCATCAGAAAGGGGTCGTTGCGTTGTTCATCGGGGATGGGGACACGCTCGGCAATGGCAGGAATTACATCGCCGGCCCGTTCCACCTTGACGGTATCCCCGATTCGAATGTCTTTTCTGGCGACCTCATCGGCGTTGTGTAAGGTGGCTCGGCTGATGGTGACGCCACCGACTTCCACCGGTTTCAAGAGTGCGACGGGGGTGAGGGTTCCGGTTCTTCCGACGGACACGACGATATCCTGTACGACGGTGATTTCCTTGCGCGGAGTAAATTTGTAGGCGAGGGCCCAGCGGGGGCTGCGAGATTTCATTCCCAGGCGATGTTGCCAGTCTCGGCGGTTCACCTTCACCACCACACCATCGATTTCATAGAGCAGCCGATCACGGATCGACTCCGTTTCCCTGTGAAAGGTCATCACGTCGTCGATCGAGGCACAGAGTCGCCGATGCGTCGGCACCGGGATTCCCCATCTGGCCAACTGCTCAAGCTCTTCCCAATGTGTGACGGGTGCCGGTGTGGAGAGGGCCATGATTTCATAACAGGTCACGACCAATGGGCGGGTCGCGGTAATCGTGGAATCCAATTGCCGGAGCGAACCGGAGGCCGCATTGCGTGGATTCGCAAAGGCGTCGCCGCCTCGTTCTGTGATCCGCCGATTCAAGGCTTGGAAATCGTCGAGGCGCATATACACCTCGCCTCGTACGACAAGATGGTCAGGGAATCCTGACCACGCTTGCAATTGCAGCGGAAGCGAACGGATCGTTCTCAGGTTGACGGTCACATCCTCTCCGGTCGTGCCATCGCCCCTGGTGGCTCCACGGGTGAAAACTCCATGGTCGTAGACCAGTTCGACCGATAACCCATCGAATTTCGGTTCTGCGCTGTACTCAACGGCAGGGGTTTCCAGTTCGCGTTTCATCCGTTGATCGAATGCCTGAACCTCTTCCTGATCGACGATCGAGTCCAGGCTGAGCATCGGCTGCTCGTGGGGAACCTTGATCAGCGACTCAAGCGGTGGCGCGCCAACCCGCTGGGTCGGGGAATCGGGCGTGACGAGTTCCGGATAGGCTTGTTCCAGAACTGTTAGCTCGCGGAATAGACGATCGTAATGGGAATCAGAAACCTCCGGACGATCCTTGACGTAGTAGAGATAGTCGTGGCGTCTGATTTCGTCTTTGAGCGCGGTCAGTCTGGCAAGGATGTCGGCGTGGGCCATAGGGCTTGGATGGTAACGAACAGAGGAGGTGACGGTTTCGAACGTACCATAGGGGTAGGGAGTGGGTCAAACGGCGAAGGTGCCATATTCGCTTTGACTTTCGCTGCGTTAGACATTATTCTACTGCCTCTATTCGAGTCGTTTTTTTAGCGCATAGCAGCCGCGGTCCACTTCCTGCTGCGAGAGGGCAAGTCCCTCACGACTGTCAGAGGAGGTATCCATGAAAGAGGAGAATTACGTGATCAACTCAATATCTAGATCCGTCTATCAGGGTGTGTCGATCGTCTGTGGAATGCTCGTATTGAGCGGATGTGTGATGGCCGAAAAGTACGAGGCGGAAAAGGCGCGCAGCCTGAACTTTCAACGTCTGTTGGCCCAGGAAGAGAAACGAACCGGCGAACTGGATAATGAAGCGAAGCGGGGCAAGAAGGAACTGATGGAGTTTGAGGCCAGAAACCGGGAGCTCACGGCGCAGGTGCAAGCCGTTCGGGAGCAAATGGCCCGTGTGCAGGAAGAAGCCGAAGCGATGAAGGAGTCGGCCTTGCTGGAACGCAAAGCCAAGGCCGATATGAAACGTGCCGCCGCGCCTGTGCGCAAGGCGCTGCCGCTTGAACCGGCTCTGGATACGACCGAGACCGTGGACCTGAGCGCGACAGCTCTCGGGGTCGCTCCTGAGGCTCCGGCTGTGCCAGAGGCAGTCGCATCGTCGATGGGAAGCTTGCGATCGCCCACCGTTCATGTCGTGAAACCTGGCGAAACGCTTTACCGGATCAGCCGGAAGTATGGTGCCACTGTCGACAAGGTCAGGAAGTGGAACAAGCTGCCGGACGACATTATCGAAGTAGGACAGAAACTCATTGTAGGCCAAGAATAATAGGACGATACCGTGGCGCCGCCGCAATACTCGCTCAGCCTCGACCAATTTCGGCAATATGCCGGACAGGGTAACCTCATTCCGCTTTATCGAGAGATTCTCGCGGACTATGAAACGCCCGTCTCTGCCTTTTCAAAAATCGATCATGGCCCCTCGGCCTACCTCCTCGAGTCTATTGAGGGGGGGGAGAAGTGGGCGCGGTATTCCTTCCTCGGCAGCGGTTCGCCCGTTGTCGTCTACGAAGATCGGGGCGACCTGGTTGTCGTGCAGGGCACACGCAAAAAGCGCATACCCAGCCGTGGAAATCCGCTTGAACGGTTGCGTGAGATGATGGAGGCCTATCGCCCGGTGACGGTGCCGGACCTGCCCCCGTTCGTCGGCGGTGCCGTCGGGTATCTGAGCTACGACATGGTGCGGACGTTCGAGGACATGGCAGCCAGGCAGAAGGATCCTTTGAACCTGCCGGACTGTGCCTTCCTGCTCACCGATACCATGTTGATCTTCGACAATGTCGCCCAGAAGATCAAAGTCGTCTCCACTGCTCATATCACGGCGAAGGGGGAGCGTGGCATCAAGGCCGCCTACCGATTAGCCACGGAACGGATCGAGCGCATGATCGCGCGGCTGAAACGTCCGCTTCGCCGTACGCGTCCCCATCGCCGCCGGAAGCCGGTGACGTTTACGTCGAATATGAGCAAGGCGGATTTTGAAAAGATGGTCGTGCGGACGAAAGAATATATTCGGGCCGGCGATATCGTCCAAACTGTGGTTTCCCAGAGATGGGAGACCAACCTGCAAGCGCCGCCGTTGCAACTCTATCGCGCATTACGTGTAGTGAATCCTTCTCCCTATATGTATTACCTGCGTATTGCGGGGGTTGAGCTGGTCGGGTCCTCTCCGGAAACGCTCGTCCGTTGCGAAAACGGTGTCATCTCGCTTCGTCCCATTGCCGGCACGCGCCGTCGCGGAGCCACCCCTGAAGAAGATCAGCAGATGGAGAAGCGGCTGCTGGCCGATGAGAAAGAACGGGCCGAACATGTCATGCTCGTGGATCTCGGTCGAAACGATGTCGGGCGTGTGGCGAAAGCAGGATCGGTCGTGGTGGATTCACTCATGCACGTCGAGCGGTATTCGCACGTTATGCACATCGTCTCGAATGTGACAGGGCAATTGGATGACTCGAAGACCTCGTACGACGTGTTGCGAGCGTGTTTTCCTGCCGGTACGGTCTCCGGCGCGCCGAAGATTCGCGCGATGCAGATCATCGATGAACTCGAGCCTACCAGGCGCGGGCCCTATGCCGGCGCGGTGGGGTACCTCAGTTTCTCCGGCAACATGGACATGTGCATCAACATCCGCACCGTCGTCGTCAAAAAACACCAGGCCTTCATCCAAGCCGGGGCCGGCATCGTTGCCGATTCGAATCCGGAACATGAATATGAAGAGACCTGCAACAAGGCTCAGGCCATGATGAAGGCCGTCCAATTGGCCGAGCAGGGACTAGAATAAGGGAGCGAATAGCTGATGGCATATAGCGCATAGCACGAAGAGGTGGAAACGAGGTCGATTCTTGGCGATCTTGACCATCAGCTATCAGCCATATGCCATAGGCTCTTTTGATTATGCTACTGATGATCGACAACTACGATTCCTTCACCTATAACCTGGTGCAATACTTCGGGGAGTTGGGTGAAGATGTTCGGGTGTTTCGTAATAATAAGATTTCGATTGAGCAGATCGAGTCGCTGAAACCCAGCCGTATCGTCATTTCTCCAGGGCCCTGCACACCGATGGAAGCGGGTGTATCGGTCGAGACCATCCGGCATTTCGGCGGACGACTTCCCCTCTTGGGCGTCTGCCTGGGCCATCAATCTCTGGCCGTGGCGTTTGGCGGCGACGTGGTCCGAGCTGAACGGTTGATGCACGGGAAAACGTCGAAGATCCGGCATGACGGGAAAACGATTTTCTCTCAGCTCCCCAATCCCTTTGATGCCACTCGTTACCATTCCCTGATCGTGAAACGCGATACCCTTCCGTCCTGCTTTGAAATCTCCGCCGAGACGGCGGAGGGGGAAATCATGGGATTGCGCCATCGGTCATTGGGCATTGAAGGGGTGCAGTTTCATCCAGAGTCGATCCTCACCACGGCGGGGAAGGACCTCCTCCGTAACTTCCTGAAGTTGTAGGAAGGTCCGCCTGGTTTCCCAGCCATGATCAAAGACGCAATCGCCAAACTTGCCGACCGCTCTTCTCTCACCGAGCCGGAAGCCGAATCGGTGATGCTGGAGATCATGGAAGGCGCAGCGACTCCGGCCCAAATTGCCGCTTACTTGATGGGGCTTCGTCTCAAGGGGGAAACCGTCGAAGAAATATCCGGTTCCGTGCGTGCGATGCGAGCCAAGGCTGTCCGCATCGCCATCGGAGATCCCCTCACAGTGGATACCTGCGGCACGGGCGGGGATGGCGCCCAGACGTTCAATATTTCCACGACGGCCGCATTTGTCATCGCAGGGGCAGGGCTCACCGTGGCGAAGCACGGGAACCGTTCTGTATCATCCAAGTCGGGAAGCGCAGACGTCCTCTCGGCGTTGGGCGTGAAGATCGATCTGCCGACCGAGCGGGTGGCCGATTGTATCAATGAGGTGGGCATCGGCTTTCTCTTTGCCCCGCTCTACCATGGAGCCATGAAACATTGCGCCGGTCCTCGGCAGGAGATGGGCATTCGAACGATGCTGAATCTCTTAGGCCCACTGACCAATCCGGCAGGAGCGACCATCCAAGTGCTCGGCGTCTATGAAGGGCGATTGACTTCTCTCTTGGGAAACGTCCTCATGCATTTGGGATCGCAACATTGTTTTGTCGTCCATGGGATGGACGGACTCGATGAGATCACCCTGACCGCAAAAACGCAGGTGTCAGAGGCCAAAGGGGGCGTGCTGTCGAACTATCTTCTGGACCCGGCGGATCTTGGCTTGGCACTGGTCCAGGCTAAACAGCTCGCCGGAGGGACGCCACAAGAGAACGCGATGATCACGCGTGACATTCTTCAGGGACGTAAAGGCTCAAAACGGGACATCGTCTGTTTGAATGCCGCTCCGGCTCTTGTCGCTGGGCGCAAGGCGGCAAATCTTCAAGATGGATTCCGTCTGGCTGGCCAGGCCATCGATTCAGGCGCCGCAGCCGAGAAGCTGGCGCGCCTCATCGCATTTACGAATAGGGGATGACGGTTTCGTGATTCTTTCTCGTATTCTGGAACATAAGAAGGCGGAACTCCGGCATAAACAAAGCCGTGGGTACCTCTCTGAGCTGAAGAAAAGAATTCAGGACGCGCCGGGTGTGTTAGGCTTCGCCGTCGCGCTCGAAGCGACAAAAAAGGCTGGCAGCCCGTCGCTGATCGCCGAAGTCAAAAAGGCCTCGCCCAGTCTTGGTCTCCTCCGGCCCGAGTTCTCCGAACGGTTTAATTACCTCGAGATTGCCAAGACCTACCATGCTCATGGCGCGTCGGCTCTGTCCATTTTAACCGACAAGGATTTTTTTCAAGGCAGTCTCGACTATCTGCGCGAGATCAAACAATCGGTGCCGATGCCCGCCCTGAATAAAGAGTTCATGGTCGAAGAGATCCAGTTTTACGAGGCACGCGCCTACGGAGCCGATGCAGTGCTTCTGATCGTTGCAGCATTGGAACGGCAGCAATTAATAGATTTCTATGCGCTCGCTCGCGGGTTAGGGCTGGATGTCTTGATCGAAACTCATCATGAACGAGAACTCGACAGGGTATTGGAGCGTGTCCCGGACGCGCGGTTGATCGGCATCAACAATCGCGACCTGAAGACCTTCACGACAGATCTCGGCGTGACACTGCGATTGGCCAAACGGATCCCGGCGGACAAGCTGATCATCAGCGAAAGCGGCATCCATACACGTGCTGATGTCGAACGGCTCGTCGAAGCCGGTATCCATGCCATGCTCGTCGGTGAATCGCTCATTCGCGCAGAAGATACGGCGGCCAAGATTCGAGAACTGATGGGAACACCGGCTTCATCCCACATCTAATATGCCCTCTATCGCCAAAGTGAAAATCTGTGGCATCACCAACGCTGAGGACGCGCGGGTTGCGGTCGAGGCCGGTGCCGACGCCCTCGGCTTCATTTTTTATCGGAAGAGCCCTCGATACATCGAACCTGCGGTGGCCCGGCACATCATTATGAGCCTACCTCCCTTGGTGACCCCGGTGGGGGTCTTCGTCAATGAAGAGCCACAAACCGTTCGGAATGTCATGGACGATTGTGGCCTTGCATTTGCCCAGTTGCACGGCAGCGAATCTGCGGCCTATTGCCAGGAGTTAGGCCGTCCGATCCTCAAAGCCCTCCGCGTGAAAGACCGGAGCGCATTTCTTGCGTTGGCGGAGTATCGTGGTAGGGCTGGCGTTCGAGGGTTCGTACTGGACGCCTTTTCCGATCAGGCCTATGGAGGCACCGGACAGGTGATCGATTGGGCCGTTGCCGCAGAGGCCGCCAAGGCCGCGAACATTCTCCTGGCCGGAGGGCTCACTCCTGACAATGTCGGGAAGGCTATCCAGGCCGTGCAACCCTATGGTGTGGATGTCAGCAGCGGTGTGGAACGTGAGCCCGGGAAGAAGGATCACGAGAAAGTACGCGCATTCATTCGCGCTGCCAAGGTTGTCTCTCGATCATAGCCCCGTTTATACTGAATCGACATCAAACGAATGTGAGGGTGACGATGGGCGCAGTTCCCAACAAACAAGGCCGCTTCGGTGCCTACGGTGGACGGTATGTTCCTGAAACACTCATGCCTGCGTTGCTTGAGTTGGAGGAGGAATATGCCCGTGCGAAAAAAGACCGGCGCTTCCAGTCCGAGCTGGCCTATTATTTAAAACACTATGTCGGTCGGCCCACCTCGCTTTACTTCGCGCAACGACTCACCAAGCGCCTGGGTGGCGCGAAGATCTATTTGAAGCGTGAAGACCTCTGCCATACCGGCGCTCATAAGATTAATAACGCGATTGGCCAGGGGTTGCTGGCCCTGCGGATGAAGAAACCGCGCATCATCGCTGAAACAGGGGCCGGGCAACATGGCGTAGCGACGGCAACCGTTGCGGCGATGTTCGGTCTGCAATGTGAAATCTATATGGGGACCGAGGACATGCAGCGCCAGGCGTTGAATGTGTTTCGGATGCGATTGCTTGGCTCGACCGTGACCGGCGTCGATGCCGGGAGCCGCACGCTGAAGGATGCGATCAGCGAAGCCATGCGGGACTGGACGACGAACATCCGCACGACGCACTATATTCTCGGTTCAGTGCTTGGGGCCCATCCCTATCCCATGATGATCCGGGACTTCCAAGCTATCATCGGGCGTGAAACCAGACGACAGATCCTGGCGGCAGAAGGCCGGTTGCCGGATTGCCTCATCGCTTGCGTCGGTGGCGGCAGCAATGCCATGGGGCTCTTTTATGCATTCATCAAAGACAAGAAAGTGAAGATGATTGGCGTCGAAGCGGGCGGCCTGGGGGTGGCGAGTGGAAAACATGCCGCGCGTTTTGAAGGAGGCAAGCCTGGCGTTTTGCAAGGCACCATGACCTATCTACTCCAGGATGAAGATGGACAAATTAATCTGACGCATTCCGTGTCGGCCGGGTTGGATTACGCCGCAGTCGGTCCCGAGCATAGTTATTTGCGGGATCAAGGCCGCGCCTCCTATACGTCGGTGACCGATGATGAAGCGATGGCGGCGTTCGACTTACTGGCAAGAGAAGAGGGGATCATGCCGGCTCTCGAAAGCGCCCATGCCATCGCCCACGCGGTAAAGGTGGCGCCCACGATGAAGAAGAGCCAGGTCCTGGTCGTGAATCTCTCCGGTCGTGGCGATAAGGATGTGCAACAGGTCGCGAAGATGCGAGGAATCACGCTATGACATTGAGACTGGACCGAACCTTTGCGCAACTTCGGCAAAAGAGGGAGCAGGCCCTCATTGCCTATGTGATGGCAGGCGACCCTTCACTGGAAGAGACAGAACAATTGGTCGTGGAGTTAGAACGTGCCGGAGCCGACATCATTGAGCTGGGTGTTCCATTTTCAGACCCGATCGCAGATGGTCCCGTGATACAGCAGGCAGCGGAGCGAGCGTTGCGCAGCGGGACGTCGCTCCGCAAGATCCTTCCCATGGTGACCAGACTGAGGACGAAGACACAGATTCCATTGGTCTTGATGGCCTACTACAACAATATCCATGCATTCGGTCCTGAGCGGTTTTGCCGTGAGGCGGTTCAGGCCGGTGTCGATGGGCTGATTGTCCCGGATATGCCGCCGGATGAAGCCGGTCCCCTCAAAG
>VFKF01000113.1 GCA_009885705.1 Nitrospira sp.
GTTCTCAAACGATCTGGCCATTGACCTAGGGACGGCGTCGACGCTCGTGTATGTCCATGGGAAAGGGATCGTGCTCAACGAACCCTCGGTCGTGGCAGTTGAGAAAAAGACCGAACGAGTGCTCGCAGTCGGCACGGAAGCGAAGAGAATGTTGGGACGCACACCGGGCAACATTATCGCGGTGCGGCCCATGAAAGAAGGCGTGATTGCCGATTTCGAAATGGCTGAGCAGATGTTGAAGCGGTTTATTCAGAAAGCGCACAATCGCAGCGCGTTCGTGCGTCCGCGCATCATTATCGGTGTGCCGTCGCGTATCACGCAGGTCGAGCAGCGGGCGGTTCGTGATTCGGCCGAATTGGCCGGAGCCCGCGAAGTCTATCTGATCGAAGAGCCGGTGGCGGCGGCGATCGGTGCGGGTCTTCCGATCACCGAACCCTCCGGTAACATGGTGGTCGATATCGGCGGCGGCACGACCGATATCGCTGTGATTTCGCTCGGTGGGATCGTCTATAGCGAGTCCGTGAAGGTGGCCGGCGATCGCATGGACGATGCGATCATGAATTACATTAAGAAGAAGTACAATCTCCTCATCGGTGAACATATGGCGGAGCGGATCAAGTTCGAAATCGGATCCGCCTATCCCTTTGAGGAACGCAAGACCATGATGATCAAGGGGCGCGACTTGATTTCCGGCATTCCACGTACGTTGGTGGTGGATGACTCGGAAATCCGGGAAGCGTTGCAGGAGCCGATCGGGACAATCGTCAACGCGATTAAAGTGGCACTGGAGAATACCCCGCCGGAGTTGGCGGGAGACATTATCGATCGTGGCATCGTTCTTACGGGCGGGGGATCTCTGCTGAAGGGCATGGATACGCGCTTTCGAGAGGAAACGAATCTGCCGATCATCACCGTGGACGATCCCCTGACTTCTGTCGTGTTGGGAGTCGGGAAAATCCTCGATGAGCTGGATCTGCTGGCCAAAGTGTCGGTCATGTCCCAGGCCAATACGTACCGATAAGGCTCCATCCCTCACTGCCTTATGTGGATGGTAAACTCTCGTTTTTCCTCCGGTGCCAGACGTCTGGCTTTTGCCTGCTTCGCACTGCTCGTGGCGGCGCTTTTCCTGCTTCCCGGTCAAATCCAAGGACTCTTACAATATCTGGATGGGCCAGTCGGACACATCGTGCGTGTTCCGCTTGAGGCCGTTGCATCGATCGATGCCGGCATCGCCGATCGGTGGCAGCAGTATATGGCGTTGCAGGGGGTCCGGGAGGAGAATCAACAATTACGGAAAGACATGGAGTCGTTGCGCGGGCAAAACAGCCAGTTGCGCGAGTCGGCTGCCGCGACTGAACGATTGACGGCCTTGCTGCAATTTAAGGAGCAAGCGCTTCCGGCCATGGTGGCCGCGCAAGTCATCGGGCGTGATGCGACGAACCGCTATCGAGCCATCATCCTCAACAAGGGCGAGAGCGACGGAATCAAGCCGGACATGGGGGTGATCACGCCGGCGGGAGTCGTCGGGCGTGTGGTGAAAACGACAGGGGCAACCTCGGTGGTGCTGTTGGTCACGGATCCCAACAACGCCATCGCCGGTCTCATTCAGCGGACCAGAGACGAAGGTATTGTGGAGGGGACCCAGCAGGGGTTGGCCCAGTTGAAATATATTCCGTTGCTCTCGACGCTTCGAGACGGCGATCGGGTCGTGACGTCGGGTCTGGTCGGAGGTTTTCCGCGCGGCCTCGCGCTCGGCACGATTACGCATATCGACAAGCAGGAAGGCGCCTTGTTTCAATCGGCTGAACTCATGCCGGAAGTCGATGTTGGCCGGGTCGAGGAAGTGCTGGTGATTCAGGCATCGTATGGACAGTCGACGAAGGCGATGGGAGGAATGGAGCTTCCCGGAAAGCCGTCGCCATGAAATTTTTCTTCTATCTGACGTTGGTCCTCCTGCTCGTT
This sequence comes from Nitrospira sp., assembly GCA_009885705.1. Lineage (GTDB taxonomy): Bacteria > Nitrospirota > Nitrospiria > Nitrospirales > Nitrospiraceae > Palsa-1315. The sequence goes on from VFKF01000113.1 coordinate 1,963, forward strand.
CCCCTGCAAACAACGGTGTTGCCGCATGTGAGTGTGTGGAATATCAAGCCGGATCTTGGGCTTGTAACTGCCGTGTTTATCGGGCTGTTCGCCGGTGAAATGGAAGGCCTTCTCCTAGGGCTCGCGATCGGATGGGCTCTGAGCCTGTTTTCGGCCGGCGAACTCTGGCTCAGTCTTCTCACGTATGGGGGCGTTGGGCTCTTGGCCGGGTTCTTGGGGCGGCAGGTGTCGCAGGTGACGTCGATCTCATTGGGGGTGGGGTTGCTGCTGGTGTCCGTGGCGAGTGGGTTGCTCGCCATGGCCAATTTCAAAAATATCGACATGTCTCACATGTGGGGGATCGTGGAATCGATCGTCCTGCCGCAGGCTTGTTTTGACGGAGCGGTTGGGGCGGGGCTCTATTGGCTGCTCTCTCAACGATTCGATGTGACCCGTCTGAGAGCCGAATAACCCGTCTCTTTGATGGATGTGCTGGAATAGTGATTGTGAGTCATGGCAACAGCTGGTCTGCACGATTCTGAACTTGGTGAGCTCCAACGCCGGCTGATTATCCTGCGCGTTGGGCTGTTGCTCGTCGTGGCCTTATTGGCGTTACGACTCTGGCATTTGCAGATTCGTGAAGGCCCCTACTACCGCGATCTCTCCGAGAACAACCGTACGCGTTCCGTCATCATGGAGCCGGCGCGAGGCCTGATCTACGATCGCAACGGAGTGTTGCTGGCGAACAATGTCCCCAGTTTTACCCTCTATGTCTCGCTCGAAGACGTCAAGAATCGCGAGCTTCTCATCGAGCAACTGACCAATCTCTTGGGCCTGGACGAGGCCCTCGTGAGGAAGAAGCTGACGGCTCGCGGCAGCAAACAACTACCGCGCAAGGTGAAGGACCGTTTGTCTTTGCGCGAGGCGACGCTCATCGAGTCGCACCGTCTGGATTTGCCGGGCGTGATGGTGCAAGTCGAATCGCAGCGGAACTACCCCGGTGGCGTCACGGCCTCGCATCTGTTGGGGTACGTCGGGGAAGTCTCGCCCGAGCAGTTAGAAAAACCTGAGTTTGCCGACCTGCACCAGGGCAGCATTGTCGGCCAATATGGCGTGGAGAAATTTTTCGACCGGCTCGTGCGCGGGCAGGCCGGGCAGAAAAGTATTGAGGTCGATGCGTTAGGCCACGAGAAACGAACCGTGGTGGTGGAGCAGGCCCATGCCGGGGATAATTTATACCTCACGATCGATGTGCGGCTGCAAAAGGTGGCGGAAAACCTCTTGGGGGAGGAGTCTGGTGCGATTGTCGCGCTTGATCCCAGGACGGGTGATGTCTTGGCCATGGCCAGCCGTCCCGGTTTCGATCCGAATGTCCTTTCGCGGGAACTCACGCCGAAACAATGGGCAGAGATCGTGCAAAATGAAGGGCGCCCATTGAACAATCGCGCCTCGCAAGGCCAGTACCCGCCTGGTTCAGTTTTCAAAGTGATGATGGCTGCGGCAGCGTTAGAGTCCAATACGGTCACGCCGTCGACGACGATTCATTGTAATGGAGGATATCAGTTCGGACGGCGGCTCTATCACGATTGGAAGGCCGGCGGGCATGGTTCGGTCGACCTCCGGCGCGCGCTGATACAATCGTGCGATGTGTATTTCTACACGGTCGGCCAGCGGATGGGAATTGAGACGATGGCCTCCTTCGCCCATATGTTCGGGTTGGGTGAGGAGACGGGGATCGAGCTGCCGTCAGAACGGATTGGAATCGTGCCGTCTTCGGCTTGGAAGCAGAAAGCCAAGAATGAGCCCTGGTTGCCGGGCGAAACGATCTCGGCATCGATTGGACAGGGTTATGTCAACGTGACGCCGCTCCAGATGGCGAGTTTGATCGGTACGGTCGCCAACGACGGCGTGACCTTTCGTCCGCGATTGGTCAGAGCTGTGATGGATCGGGCGACTGGAGCGCTTGAGGAAAGACCTGCGGTCCCCAAGCGCACCTTGAAGCTGAGGCCTGAAATCTTGCCATTGATTAAAGAGGCGTTGGCCGGTGTGGTGACAGAGGGCACGGCTACGCGGGCGAAGTCGGCGTTGGTGACTATTGGGGGAAAAACCGGTACGGCTCAGACGACGGCGTTGAGCAAAGAGAAGAGGGCGGAGAAGGATATCCCGAAGAAGTTTCGGGATCATGCCTGGTTTGTGGCCTTCGCCCCGGTCGACGCGCCCACGATTGCCGTTGCGGTGCTGGGTGAACATATGGGCCACGGAGGGTCCGCCTCGGCCCCCCTGGCCAAAGTGCTGATCGAGACCTATGTGAAATTGAATCTCCCAGCTCCTGCCGTTGTGCCTGATGGTGCCGTGGTGCGGGACGCGGATGCCGGAGGACAGGACACGAGATGATCGATCGGGTGATCAATAGCCGGGGCTTCGACAATTTCGACTTCCGTTTTATCGGGCTGATCTTTGTCATCCTGGGAGTCGGCGTTCTGTCGATTTATAGTGTGACGCACGACCAAGGCGTGGCGTTTCCGTTTTACGCCAAACAGATCGTGTGGATCCTGCTCGGCACGGTCGCATTTCTGGTGATGTGGCTCTCGGACTATCATCGAATCGCCCGGTTAGCGTATCCTGCCTATGCTATCATCCTCGTCCTGCTGGCCGTGGTGTTGTTTGAGGGGAAAAGTAGCCGGGGTGCGCAACGGTGGATTCCGATGGGGCCCTTTGCGTTTCAGCCATCGGAGTTCGCAAAGCTGGTGCTCATTGTGACCTTGGCGCATTACTACTCAAAGGCGCCACGGGTCGGTTGGCTTCAGCGAGTGGTGCTCCCTGGGTTATTGGTCCTGCCGGGGCTGCTCCTGATCCTCAAGCAGCCGGACCTTGGGAGCGGATTGAGTTTCTTGGCGGTCTATGCCGCGATGTTGTTGATGGTGGGCATGCGGTCGAAGGCATTGGGTGTGATCCTCCTGTTTTCGCTGATGTTATTTCCCTTTGCCTGGGAGATGATGTGGGGGTCATTGCATGATTATCAGCGGCAGCGCATTATGGCCTTTGTCGATCCGGCCTACGATCCTGGAGGCAAGGGATACCATGCACTCCAATCGAGAATTGCCATTGGCGCGGGAGAGCTGACAGGGAAGGGCCTCTACGGAGGGACCCAAAGCCAATTGAAGTTTTTGCCCGAGGGGCACACGGACTTTGTCTTTTCTGTTTTTGCCGAGGAATGGGGATTTCTCGGAGTGTTGGCGCTCTTGATCTTGTTTGTGACGTTGATCTGGCTGTCATTGGAAATTGTCGCGCGCGCGAAGGATCAGCTCGGGGCGCTGCTGGCGGTCGGAATCATCTGCATGTTGTGTTTTTGCGTGGTGGTCAATATCGGGATGACGGCGGGGATGTTTCCCATTGTGGGCATTCCCCTTCCGCTCATGAGTTATGGCGGGAGCGCGACGATTATGACGATGGCGTCGCTCGGCCTGCTCCTGAACGTCAAACGCCGGCGATTAAGTTTTTTTTAGCGAGCGGGTGATTGTGCGGTCTCGAATCAATCGGGATCGAGGCAAGTGAAAATAATATGTATGGTGTGGACCGTCAGCCGATGAGGTGTCGAGTGGAGGCTGGAACCTGGGGATTCCCCCGCGTTCGTCCTGCACATCGGCTCGACGGTTCTCCTGAATGGAAGGGGTGGGTATGGGAGTAGAAATTGCCATTACAGTCGCACGTGAGGAAACTCGCGTGGCGGTCTTGGACGGCGGAGTCGTGACGGATCTCTTCGGAGATCGCGCCAAACACAAGGATTTCGTCGGGAATATATATAAAGGAAAAGTCGCGAAGGTGTTGCCTGGCATGCAGGCGGCCTTTGTGGATATCGGCCTTGAGAAGGCGGCCTTCATGCACGTGTCGGATCTGTCGTTGGATTCCGAGCCAGGCGACACGCTAGTCGATGCGGATGAGGACGACAAGGATGCCGATAAAGACGGGGATATGCTGGGCCCCCGCCGTCAAAGCTCCAAGCCGATCGAGCAGTTGCTGAGTGAAGGGCAGGAGCTGATGGTGCAGATCTCCAAGGGACCTATCGGCACCAAGGGTTCACGGGTCACGACCTATGTGTCGCTTCCGGGCCGGTATCTCGTCTTTATGCCAAACGTGGAGCACATCGGCGTGTCTCGCCGTATCGCCCGTGACGAGGAGCGCGCCAGGCTCAAGGATATTATGAAGCGCGTCCGGCATCCCGGCTGTGGGTACATTGTCCGTACGGTGAGCGAAGGGGTCAAAGAAGACGAATTGCGATCCGACGTCGATTTTTTGCATGTGCTTTGGCAGGACATTCTGTCGAAGCGCGAGCAGAAGGGGGCCCCGGCGTTGCTCCATGCCGATTTGAGCTTGAGTTTCCGCGTCGTGCGCGATCTGTTCGGGAAGAAAGTCGATCGGCTCTGGATCGATTCGCGGGAGGAATATCAGGCCGTCCGTGACTTCGTGCAGCGCTTCTCGCCCGAACAGACCTCGCGCATTCACTTCTACGACAAAGAGGAAAGCCTGTTCGATCATTTGGGCGTAGAGCAGGAAATGGCGAGGGCGCTCAGCCGCAAAGTCTGGCTCAAATCCGGCGGGCATCTCGTGATCGACCATACGGAAGCGATGACCGTCATCGACGTCAATACCGGCCGGTTTGTCGGGAAGCGCGATCAGGAGGAGACCATTCTTCGGAACAATCTAGAGGCCGCGAAAGAAGTGGCTTATCAAATGAAGTTGCGCGGGATCGGCGGAATCATCATCGTCGACTTCATCGACATGGAGCGGGAGAAAAATCGCGACAAGGTCTACCACGCGTTGCTCGATGCGATGTCCACCGACAAGGCCCGCACCAGAGTGTCCAGGATTTCCGACTTGGGGTTGATCGAGATTTCTCGTGAACGGGTGCGAGAGGATCTCCTGCGTTCGCTCTCAGAGCCCTGTCACTATTGCGAAGGGCGTGGTTATACGAAGTCTCCGACCACCGTGGTCTATGAGATCTTTCGCGATGTTCGCCGAATCGGCAGCGGTCCCGAGCCGCAACGGATCGTCGTCGGCGCCCATCCTTCGGTCGTCGGGCTGCTGCAAGATGAAGAGCGGCCTGGTCTTGAGGCTGTGGAGCGTGAGTGCGCCGCGAAAATCATTGTCATGCCGGACGAACATTTGCATCTGGAGCAGTACGATCTCGCAGTGCTGTAACGATTACAGTTTACCGTGCGACGAGGCCTATGTTGCCTTCTAGCCAGCCTGCACGTGCGGACTCCTCGGCTGAGGTCTCCCTGCCTTCTTCGAGCCAGCCCATGACCAGGGCGCGGTTAGAGCCGTGGCTTCGCCTCTTGGCTATCGAGGGAGTGGGGGACGTCACAGCCCTCAAGTTGATTCGAGTTTGGCATTCTCCCGATGCGGTCCTGTCGGCTTCCCGTGATGACTTGATCGGTGGTGGCTGTAGCCCCGAGCTGGCGGATGCGATCCGGCGAGGACCTCAGAGCAAGGTCTGCCGGAACGTCGAGCAGGAGCTCAAGAGGATCGAGCATGGCCGGATCGAAGTCCGGTGCTTCTTGGATGCCAGCTATCCCGCGCGGCTGAAGATGATTGCGGACCCTCCGCCCCTCTTGTATATCACCGGCACATTGACGGAGCAGGATGAGCTGGCGATCGCTATTGTCGGCGCCAGGCGGGCAACAGCTGCCGGGCGTGCCATGACCGAAGAGCTCAGCCACGATTTGGCGGCAGCAGGCATGACGGTAGTGAGTGGTCTTGCGCGTGGCGTCGATGCGGCAGCCCACCGTGGCGCCCTCGCCGCGCAGGGGCGCACCGTTGCGGTCCTGGGCTGCGGGATCGATCGAACCTATCCTCCTGAACATGACCGATTGCGCAAACAGATTGAGGAACGCGGGGCCATCCTGTCTGAGGCGCCGGTGGGCGCGCCTCCCCATAGCCACCACTTTCCGCGGCGAAATCGCATCATCAGCGGTTTGTCCCTGGGGGTGATCGTCACAGAGGCGGCCATCAATAGCGGATCGTTGATTACCGCGAGACTGGCCGCTGATCAAGGCCGGGAGGTCTTTGCGGTTCCTGGTTTTGTGAAGCAAGACACCAGTCGCGGGACGAACGCCTTGCTCAAAGATGGAGCGGCCTTGATCGAGCGCGCGCAGGATGTTATCGATGCGGTGCTGCCGCAGCTGGAGCCGGCGCTACGATTGCGTCTGCAACCTGCTCAACCGAAGAAGGGGCCCAGCGATCAGTTGGGGAAAGAAGAACAGCTGGTGTATGATGCCTTGTCGTACGATCCGCTCACCGTGGACGACGTGATCGTTGCCACAGGCTTATCGGTATCCACCGTCATGGCCGCGCTCTTGTCCCTGGAGCTTCGACAGCAAGTCGCACAGCTGCCGGGACAGCGGTATCTTCGACCATAATTATCGAACAGTTGCACGGATGTGTATTATTTGGTACGGATGAGAGGGTCACCCTCGTAGCGAATCGGAGTCTTCATGGCCAAGTCACTCATCATTGTCGAGTCCCCGACGAAAGCACGCACCATCAGTAAGTATCTGGGGCGTGGATATACCGTCATGGCCTCGGTCGGACATATTAAGGATCTTCCCACCAGCAAGCTTGGGGTCGACCTGGAGCACGATTTCGAGCCCCAGTATGTGACGATCAAGGGGAAGACGAAGGTCTTGGCGGATATTAAGAAAAAGGCGGACGAGGCCGACAGGGTGTATCTTGCGTCGGACCCCGATCGAGAAGGCGAAGCCATCGCCTGGCATCTCGAACAGGAATTGCTCGAGAGGCCAAAAACAAAATCGAAGTCCAAATCCAAGTCGAAATCGAAGGATCAACCAGAGGGCAAGGTGTTCCGGGTTCTCTTTAATGAAATCACGGAATCGGCCATTAAGCGCGCACTGCAGTCGCCCGGGCAGGTCGATATGAAACTGGTGAACGCGCAGCAGGCCCGCCGGGTGCTGGATCGGATCGTCGGGTATCAAGGCAGCCAATTACTCTGGACCAAGGTACGGCGCGGACTCAGCATGGGTCGGGTTCAGTCCGTGGCGATGCGATTGATTTGCGAACGGGAACAGGAACGAGAAGCGTTTCGGGCGGAAGAGTACTGGTCGATTGCGGTGCTGTTGTCGGGGACCAACCCTCCGTCGTTCGAAGCCAAGCTGCAGAAGATCAATGGACAAGATGCATCGATTGAGACCGCGACCGATGCGCAGCGCGTCGTCGATGCCATCCAAGGGAAAGAGTTCGTCGTTGATTCGATTGAGCGAAAAGAAAAGAAACGGAATCCCGTCGCACCTTTCATCACCAGCCGGCTCCA
>VFKF01000240.1 GCA_009885705.1 Nitrospira sp.
CCTCTTTAAACTCGCGTGAATATTTCCGACTCATTCCCATGTGCGTCTCTCATCTCTCGCCCCCAGATTTAGGAAAAACCCGCACGACATCTATCCTGACACAGGGGGGCACCGGCTGCGGATCCGCCCACAAGCCGCTCCTGTCCTCTCGTGCGATATTTTCTAGCCCTTCTAGCACCGTATCCCCTGGTGCATATTTCCGATACCACCAGCACCAGCCCTGCTTGACGAGTTCCTGATTCAGGTTTGGAGCATGACGGTGGTACGCATGCGCCCGTAGTGATCCTTGCTGGTCGAGGTCGTTCTTTGGGGGCATAGTATCTCAAGGTCTCGTCAGCAAGAGAAATCTCCATCCCATTTGGCATACGGAGGAAGTGAGATGGTCCCGTACGCATGTGCACAAATTTGTTGCACGCTGTTAGAGGTGCGCGCATAATTTAAATACCTGCATGCTGCTTCTCACCTTTCTGTTACGGAGGGGGATCATGAAGCCTACAATCACACAGCCTTCCAGTTCACAATCTTTCGATCGAAAAATGCTTCTGCTGCTGAGGCGGAACGGGGCCCTCACAATAGAAGGTCTCACCCAGCTGACCGGCATCGAGTGGGGTCAAGTCTTCCAGTCAGTGGACCGTCTCAGCCGGACGGGAAAAGTCTTGTTGACCGCCGTGTACCCCTCGGAGTACCGCGTGTCGGTCGGTCGAACGGTTCACTAAGGTTATCCAGCCCCCTCCGCTTTGACCAACGCGTGATTGATGTTGGTCCCATCAGGCGGGATCACGTCTTCAATGGTGCGCTGGTACTTCTCGTGGCCGTGGGTCTGGATGGTCACGTCTTTCCCGAAGGCGAGGGTAGGGGCGGCGTGCTTGGCGTGATCAAGACCTTTTAATAACAGCAAGTATCTCAATAAGGTAAAGTAGTTACAGTGAAAATATAAAGTACAATATGATGTTTACTATCATTCAATATCAATGAGTTACAGGGGCAGATGCAACTAGTGGCCCCTCATCGTTTTCGTTGTCGAAATGGAAAGTCAGACCTGCTTATTTGGTGGAAGGATAAGATCCCAACTGAGGGTTACTCACCTTCGTCACGGGTGACGGTGCCATAGGGTCGCCATTCTATATGCGTGTTGAAACTAAAGATGTCATTGTCATGACATTGTCTTGACATGGATAAATTGTGACGATACTATCAAGCGCCATGGGAGGTAGCACAATGTCAGCACAAGCCGTTCGTACTGAAAAACTGGATCTTCGACTGAGCTCCGCAGCCAAGCGGAGATTGGAAGCGGCGGCATCCGTAGCCAGTCGTTCGCTAAGCGCATTTGTCCTTGAAAGCGCGCTGTCTCAGGCCGAGCAAACGCTGGCAGATCGTCACACATTCGTGCTGAGTAAAACGAAGTGGGCTGAGTTTCAGCGGGCATTGGATGCTCCCGTTCGGTCTCTCCCTCGTCTCCAGCGTTTATTGACTGAGCCTGGATATTTTGACGGGGTTCCTGCTCCGACGAAAGAGCGGTGACCCCTAGGATCGAAAAGCTTCACCCGCGTCACGCCGTTGACGCATTCGACTGTAGCAACCAAGACCTCAATCGTTTTCTGCAAAAGTACGCGCTGCCGAATCAAAGCAGTGGAGCCTCAACCACCTATGTCGGGTTGGCGGATCACACGGTGATCGGCTATTACTCGCTGGCTGTGGGATCAGTGGAGTATGAACAGGCACCAGCACGAGTCACGAAAGGACTCGCCCATCATCCCATTCCTGTCATGCTGCTTGCACGACTAGCCGTCGACCATCAATGGCAAAAAAGGGGAGTCGGAGCAGGATTGCTCAAAGATGCCATGTTGCGGACGCTTCAAGCTGCAGACATTGTTGGAATCCGCGCGCTACTGGTCCATGCCAAAGATGATCATGCCACGCGGTTCTACCAGCACTTTGATTTCGTCTCGTCACCCAGCGATCCGTTACATCTGTTGATTCTGCTGAAAGATGTGAGGACGTTGCTTTCATGAGACCGACGATCCAGGTCTCCTATGGTGGCCAACTGCAGATATCCTCAAAGCATTTAACTGGATATCTTTGAAGACGGCAGCGGCTCACCGAGGGGAGTCAACCCTTGCTTGGTCGCCCAGGCCTAACAGGGCTAGCGCCGTGGTGGCTTCCGCCACTCCCACGGTGGTATAGGATGGGGATCAGCCCACAACCCTTTCCGTCCTTCTCGTGCTCCCGACTCTAACCCTTCCAGCACCGTATTACCTGGCGCATACTTCCGATACCACCAGCACCAGCCTTGTTTGACAAGTTCCTGATTGAGATTCATCCCATCGGGCAGGATTACTTCCCCGATGGTGCGTTTGTACTTGTCGTGGCCGTGAGCCTGGATGGTGACTTCTTTCCCGAA
>VFKF01000190.1 GCA_009885705.1 Nitrospira sp.
CGCGCAGCCTCGTCCGTATCCTTGGTGTCGAGGTACTGAAAAATCTGCAGCTTGAGATCGACTGAGGGGGAAGCCGCAACCGCGTGCATTCCATGAACGATGCACGAAGCCAGGATCATCGCGAGGACCGCACAGAAGAGCCTGTGCGTCACAGATCTCCTTCCACAACCAGATCCTCCCCGATACGGCGAACCGTGACGTGGCGTAAGGGCAATGCTTGGGCTAAACGCTTCGGACTTCGACCCCCAATCACCGCCTTGGCATCCTGTCCTCCCATAAGAGTGGGAGCAAGATAGAACCGGATGCGATTGACGAGTTTCTCTCGTATCGCTGTGGCATTGACGGTACTGCCTCCCTCGATGAGCACCGACGTGATCCCACGCTTGCCCAGCATCGTCATCAGCGCCGGGAACGAAACCTGTCCGTGCTTTAGCGGAAGAGAGACCACCTCCACCCCTACCAGTTCGAGTCCACGCCGGCGCGATTCCGAAGCACGGCTCGTCGTCACGATCAAGGTCTTCGCCTGGTCCTGCTTGGCACAGACCCTTGCCTTCGTCGGCGTCCTGACTGTGCTATCGAGCACGACACGTAACGGTTGCCGCTGTGCCAGCCTCAGTGGGCGATCGGAGCGTCGAGCGGTGAGAGTGGGATTATCCTTGAGCACAGTCCCGACCCCGACGATCACCGCATCCACCTGACTCCGGAGTCGATGTGCGTCTTGCCGAGCAAGTGGACCAGTAATCCATCGCGACTCGCCCATCGTCGTGGCCACCTTTCCGTCCAATGTCATTCCGGCTTTCAGGATGACGAAGGGACGGCCGGTCTTGACCCAATGGAGATAGCTGCGATTCAACTGCGCGGCTTCCTCTCGTGCAACACCAGTCGTCACCGTCATCCCGGCCCGGCGTAACGCCGCAACGCCGCGACCCTTCACCGGAGGGTTCGGATCGGTCATCGCCACCACCACCGCTCGCACACCGGACTTGATGACTGTCGGCACACAGGGTGGAGTTCTCTTGAGGAGATGGCAACAGGGTTCGAGCGTGACGTAGAGCGTCGCGCCCTTGGCACGGGACCCTGCTTGATTGAGCGCAAGAATTTCTGCGTGAGGTTGCCCTGGTCCGTGGTGATACCCGCGGCCGACGATGCGGCCGTTCTTGACCACGAGGGCGCCGACCATGGGGTTCGGGCTGGTCTGACCCAGGCCCCTCGCCGCG
>VFKF01000187.1 GCA_009885705.1 Nitrospira sp.
CAATTCCATCCCACGGCCCTGTATTTGCCGTCGAGCCCGCCATTTTTGCTGTCGGAAGCGATGCGCGGCGAGGGCGCGCAGCTGCGCAACAATAAGGGTGCGCTGTTCATGCAGCGGTATCACCCGATGGGGGCCTTGGCACCGAGAGATATCGTGTCGAGGGCGATCCTGGCGGAGATGGCCGCGACGAAAGCTCGCCATGTCTATCTTGACGTCACTCATTTGGGTGCAGAGTTCGTGAAGCGGCGTTTCCCGACGATCTATGCGACCTGCCTGCGCTACGACATCGATATCACGGAGGAATGGATCCCGGTATCTCCCAGCGCGCATTACATGATGGGCGGAGTCTGGACCGATTTGAACGGTGCGACGACGGTTCCGGGGCTCTTCGCCGCCGGGGAGGTGGCTTGTAGCGGTATGCATGGAGCGAATCGTCTTGCGAGTAATTCCTTGCTCGAAGGATTGGTGTTTGGTGCGCGCGCGGCCACGGCAGCCGTGGCCTTTGCGGGCAGACATGATATTCCCAAACTCTCGTCGCAGGAGGCCGCGATCCGAGCGGGCCAGTTTGGCACATTGGATGATGCGGAAAAGTTGCGAAGCTCACTCAGGCGAACAATGTGGGGCCAGGTCGGTGTGATTCGCTCTGGCGAGTCGCTCATCCGGGCCTGTGCACAACTGTCACGATGGGCTCAACTCGTGGCTCAGCCGTTTGCCAGCCGAGCCGCGTTGGAAGTGAAGAACATGGTGCAGGTGGCGCAATGCGTCGCGGAAGCGGCGCTGTGGCGCGAGAACAGCGTCGGGGCCCATTACCGGTCAGATTGTCCGGAGGCCAAGCGGGCCGGTTGGCAGCAACACAGCCGCCTCTCCAGCGGGGAAGTGGTCAGCGGGAAGACTCTTCAGAAGAAGTCGCGGGGGCTGCTACTGTCTCTGCGGGGGCGTATCGGCTGACCGGACGTTCCAGGATCACACCATCACGCACCAGAAATGTGCGGTAGTACCCGAGCACCTTCCTGACATATCGCCTGGTTTCATCATACGGGGGAAGTGCCTGGTAGTGCTCGACGGCATGCTCTCCTGCATTGTAGGCAGCCAGGGCCAGCGGTAGATTCCCATGAAATCGGTCGAGCAGCTGGCGTAAGTATTTCGTCCCTCCGCCCACATTATCGTCAGGGTCATACATGTCCCGCACATCCAGGCGCAGGGCGGTCTGTGGCATCAGTTGCATGAGGCCGATCGCCCCGGCGCGAGACACGGCCCGTGGATCGAAGTTCGACTCGGCTTTGATGACGGCTCGGATCAACGCGGGATGGAGTTGATGTTGGGAGGAGTAGCGACGGATGACTGGTTCGAGCTCTCGTTCGGACAAGATGTCGTGGAAGCGGTTGGATTTGGATTCGATCTCAATTTTTCGGTAACGAGCATCGGAGGGAACATTGGTGAGGGAGATCGAGCCGTCACGGCCGACATATTGATAAATTTCTGCCGTGGCAGCGGGTACGGAGCAAGTTAGCGAGCCGATTCCTGCGATGGCCGCCGTGGTGAGGCCAATAGCCGCGTGGCGCCGGAGAGATATTATGAGCCGAGAAAATGTGTTGTGCATGGTTGCAACGATATCAGTCTGCTCCTGGCTGTCAAGAAAGTGCAGATCTTGTGCCTGGAGGCAAAGCGTAAATACTGTAGGAAAACAAGGGGGTCTGTGCGAGGGGCGAATGGCTATGGTTCTAAAAAACGCGCTCGGGTGGCAATAAATTGTCTGTGGAGTTGTTGGGTGAGAGGTCCTGGGGTTCCATTTCCAATCGGATGCCGGTCCACCGTCGTGACTGGCATCACCTCCATGGTTGTGTTGGTGAGAAAACACTCGTCTGCCTGGGTGAGCGTTTCGATTCCAAAACGTCCCTCGTCGATGGGGATCTGGGCTTCTCGCGCGAGGTTGAGCAACATGCCGCGCGTAATGCCGTCCAGTAGGCCACAGTCGAGTGCCGGGGTGCAGAGCCGACCTGCCCGGACGAAAAAGAGATTGCTGACGGTACATTCCGTCAAGTGTGATTCCCAATTGAGCAGAATACTGTCGAAGGCGCCGGCCGCGATGGCTTCACGCTTGGCCAAAATATTGTTCAGAAAGTTTGTGGCTTTGATCTGGGGCGAAAGCGCGCTGGGCAAGTTTCGCCTCGTTTGGGCGACGATCAGGCTCACGCCGGTTCGGTATTGTTCTGTCTGGGGAGGGTGAAGCGGCTTTGTCATGATGACCACGGTGGGAGTTGGACAAAGGGCCGGATCGAGACCGATGTCACCGGGCCCTCGTGAAATGGTGATGCGAAGGTATGCATCGGTGCGTTCATGTCCGACGTTATTCCGCGTCATGGCCTCGTGGAGGAGCGCTGGCCACTTGTGTTCAGGTATCGGAATCGTCAGGCCGATCGCGGCTGCTGAACGGCGAAGCCGGGCGAGATGTTGGTCCCGCATGAAGATCCTGCTCCCGTAGGAGCGAATCGTCTCATAGACTCCATCGCCGTAGAGGAATCCATGGTCGAAGACGGAGACGACGGCTTCCTGTTCTGTCACGAACCGATCGTTCAGGTAGATCCACATGGTTAGGTCCGTTGCAATGCTTTGAAAAAGGCCTGAGCTTTCTGAATTGTTTCCTCGTATTCTTTGGCCGGATCGGAATCGGCGACAATCCCGGCGCCGACCTGCAAATATCCCTTTCCCGCACACCATACC
>VFKF01000433.1 GCA_009885705.1 Nitrospira sp.
CATGCCCCGGTAGAGCTGATGAACCTGGCCGCTGTGCCGGTGCGGGGAATGGCCAAGGCGACGAGTATATATTGGGGCGTGGCTCCCATCGCGGCGATGTCGCTGAGGTTGGCGGCTGCCGCGCGGAACCCAATATCAGCCATCGTGGCGGTTCGGAGATCGAAATGGATGCCTTCTGCAACCAGGTCGGTGGTCAATACGCTCCACCGTCCGGCTCCTGAGGTGACTACGGCGGCATCGTCGCCGATCCCCCGAATCACCGAGGGGCTCTTGCGACCATGCCGTTGTTGGAGCGTTCGAATGAGATCGAATTCGCGGATCGTGGAGCGGGCCTTCGTGCTGACCTTCGAGGCCATACTAGTGTAATTGTCGTGGTCGCGTGGTCGTGGTGGCTGCATGCACCGGCAGTGAGCGAGCCGTTCGCCCGGTCTTTGCGCGGCTGGCTGATTTTTTCTGTTGTGGCTGCGGTGTCTGGGGCTTGCCCGTTGGGCGCGTGGGTTTTGGACCCCGCCGGAGCGCCACTTTCATCACATCATCCATCGTGTCGGCAAAAACGAGTTGGATGCCCTTCAAAATATGTTTGGGAATCTCGTCGAGATCCTTCTTGTTGCGTTTTGGAAGAATCACGGTGGTGAGTTTGGCTCGTTTGGCAGCCAACAGCTTTTCCTTCAATCCGCCGATGGGGAGCACGCGGCCGCGGAGTGTGATTTCGCCGGTCATGGCCAGGTCTCGGCGTACCGGGATTTGCGACAAGGTCGAGGCAATGGCGATGGCCATGGTGATGCCTGCGGACGGTCCGTCCTTGGGGATCGCTCCGGCCGGCACATGGATATGGAGATCCTGCGTGGTGAAGACGTCAGGATCGATACCGAGGGTGCGCTCACGCGACCGGACATAACTCAGGGCGGCCTGTGCAGACTCCTTCATCACATCGCCCAGCTGGCCGGTGAGGGTCAGTTGCCCCTTGCCCTTCATGGCCGTGGCTTCGATGTAGAGCACGTCGCCGCCGGACTCCGTCCAGGCTAACCCGGTGGCCACGCCGATCTCGTCCACCTTCAACTCTTCTTCGGGCACGAACTTGGGGACGCCGAGATACTTATGCAGGTTGGCGGGATTCACGGGGAACCCGACGCCTTTCCCTTCCGCCACTTTTTTGGCCACCTTGCGCATGACGTTGGCGATTTCGCGCTCAAGATTCCGGACGCCGGCTTCACGCGTATAGTTGGCGATGATCTGGCGTACTGCCGGTTCGGCGATGCGGACATGTTTCTCGGTGATGCCATGTTCGTTGAGCTGCCGGGGGATCAAATATTTCTGGGCGATGCCCAACTTTTCTTCTTCGGTATAGCCGGGGATGCCGATGACTTCCATCCGGTCGCGTAAGGCCGGCAAGATGGGGTCGATCAGGTTGGCGGTCGCAATGAATAACACGTCGGTCAGATCGAAGGGCACGCCC
>VFKF01000500.1 GCA_009885705.1 Nitrospira sp.
CGGAGCCACATTGAGGAATCAGAATTGCGCCACTCGTCGTTTGATTCAACCAGGGAGACCGCACTTCGCCTCACGCGTGAGGAAGTCCTGTCCCAGGTCGGTGACTTTCAACAATTGCTCCTTGGTGGGCCCTTCATGGAACGAAAGCGTTTTCTCCGGTCCTTCATCCGCCGTGTGGTGATTCCTCATCAGGGCGACAAGGGGAACGGGGAGATAGAATATACCTTGCCACTCGTCCCCCAAAGGCCTGGTGGGGATAAAGCTCTCTCGAACTTCGAAGTTCTTTCTGCTGTCCAAGTCGGCTCACCATAAAATACAGTGTCTACGCATAGTCGGACTGTCCAATGGACGTTCGCGGGACAGTCGTTAGTTGCGTGTCTCTCCCTCGACTCTAACGCCTACTCGAATATCTGTTCCTTTCCATGGTGACGATTCTGGTGCTCGCTTAGACTCAAGAAGCGAGCGATGTAATCGTACCGACCGACCAACAATCTGCAACGTAGATCATTCGCCAATTTGTGCGCATGCTGGATATCTGGCTGCCTCCGGCAGCCCAGGTTCGACTGCCTGTTCCGTACGCTCTTGGGATATGTAGTCATCGAGAACGCTCTGCATACGCGGCTTACTGTGCGCCATCACACGATCGGTGTGCCCGTGCACAGACCCCCGCCAAACGTCTGATCAATCGTTCCCCGTACGAAAAGTTTCTACGCAGGACTCACATGACTGCTCAGGGCTTTACGCGAATTGTCAGTCTCCGTAATTTGCGGCCCTGTTCTTGCTGAAGGAATCTTCAACTTCATGATCACGAGAGGCCCATGGATTTTCTTTTCCCGGTTATCGCAGTTTTCGCGCCACTCCTAGCCAGCGGCCTGATCGCTCTGCTCGGGCCCACACTCGGCGAGAGAAGTTCCTCTATTGGTGTCAGCGCCCTCTCGCTTTCAACGATCGCCGCGCTGTCTTCGCTCAATCACGTCGCTCAGAACGAGCCGATACTTCTCACGTTTTCAGTCTTTCTTCCCAGACCGATTCAGGCCACGATCGTGATTGACCGGCTTGCCGCCGTCATGATGGTCCTCATTACGGGTGTGAGCTTGGTCATTCACGTCTATTCCCAGCGCTACATGCAAGGTGACCAGGGGTATGTCAGATTCTTCAGTCTGCTCAGCCTGCTGACTTTTGTGCTCTTGAGTTTGGTGACCAGCGGAAATTTGCTCTGGCTCTTTATCTGGTGGCACTTGGTCACGTGGTTGTTGGTCCTCTTGCTTTCTTTCAATGGAGCCAGCCCTGCGGCTCGCATGGCAGGACGAACCACGTTGCGAGTGCAAGGACTTGGTGATGCGGCCTTGCTCGTTGGTATTCTCCTGATCTACGTCAAGTTTGGAACCGTCGATCTTACGGAGTTATTCCGCGCCATCCAATCGTCTCCTGCTCCGACTCTTTGGACCGGAACTATCTTTGAAATCAACTCCGTTACGGGGATTACGATCCTGATCTTGATCGCCATCATGACGAAATCCGCCCAGTTCCCTTTCCATGTATGGTTGCCGGGCACCATCGAAGCGCCGACTCCCGTTTCGGCGATGCTCCATGCTGGGATCGTGAATGCCGGAGGGTTTCTCGTCAACCGCTTGGCCCCTCTCTACGGCGCAGATCCGATGTCGCTCCACCTGATGTTTCTCATCGGAGGGCTAACCGCCTTGATTGGGGCGACCACGATGTTGACCCAATCCAGCATCAAGCGGACGCTCGTCTATTCCACGATGGGACAAATGGGCTACATGATTATGGAATGCGGGTTAGGGGCCTTCGCGCTCGCCGTATTTCATCTCTGCGCCCATGGACTGTTCAAGGCCACCCTGTTTCTCAATTCGGGAGCCAATATTCAGAAAGCGCGGAGCGAGCTCAAACTTCCGGAGCACGAGCCAGTGGAAGTTGCCAACCGCTTCTCGTTCGTAACCTGGGCGACCGGTTTGGGAATTACGTTGATCCTGCCGTTGATCATTCTGCTCGCCGCTCACGGACTGGTGCGCATTCCTCTGTTTGAAGCGCAGGGAACCTTGATCTTCTTGTTCTTTGCCTGGGTCACCTCGGCCCAAGCGATTTTCAGCCTGTATCGCCTGAACGCGGTGGCCTCATGGAAGGTGTCCTTGACGATGGTGGCGACACTGACCCTGATCGGCCTGACGTACTTGTGGGCCGGTGAGGCGTTCACCCATTTTCTCTATGCTGAACCGGGGCAGGCTGCGGCCTATTTTCAGGCGGCATCCTGGCCCACCCGCCTCTTCGATACGTTTGTCGGCCTCGCGGCCCTACTCATCGTTGCGGTGTGGATGTTCCTGTACGGCAAGGCCCATGGCCTGCAATTCTTGATTCCCGACTGGCTGGCCACCATCCAAACCCGCGTCTATGTCGCATTTCTCAACGGCCTTTACGTTGAAGATGTTCTGCACGCCTTGGGAAGCCGCGCGCGGCGGGTGAAGGTTCGGCCGCATAAGCGAACCACGGCTGAATCGAAGCCCTGGTAAGTGCACGGCATCGTCGGCCGTTCACCGATACGCAGCGTATGAAGTTGCGCTCCTACGTCAGACTGGCGGGAGTGGGCATCGCTAACACTGGACATCGCCATCTCCATCACGATGGATTGGCCCTTGACGGAGGGTGTCAGCAGGAAT
The DNA here is from genome assembly GCA_009885705.1 of Nitrospira sp. GTDB lineage: Bacteria > Nitrospirota > Nitrospiria > Nitrospirales > Nitrospiraceae > Palsa-1315. Next base: position 2,676 of record VFKF01000500.1, read on the forward strand.
CGAAGCCCCGAGAGGCCGGCGCGAGTAATTGTTCGATCAGGAGCGGGAAACGCTTGTAGTATTGAAACCTCAGGCTGGCGCCTCTATCGGCACGACGGCTTGAGCGGATGGATATGGATACAAGGAGGGTCGCATGATCAGTTTAACGTTGCATCCCATGAAAGAAATTAAAATCGTGGTCCAGGGCGAACACGCGAAGTTTATCACTGACCTGCTGGATCGGGTCGGTGCCACCGGTTACACGATCATCAACAATGTGTCGGGCAAAGGCCATCACGGCTTTCATGAGGGCCATTTGCTGTTTAACGACACCAGCAGCCAGGTGATTGTCTTTACGGTCGTGCCTGAAGAGCGGGTCCTGCCGATTCTGGCGGGACTGGGTCCACTTTTCAATAAGCATTCCGGGGCGATGTTTGTGACGGACGTGGCCGTCAGCCGTCGTGAACACTTCGTCGCCAAATAAGAAAACCGGTTGCCGGGTCTGGTTGGCTAATTCCTCCCTCGACGGTCCGTATCAGGACTGGGTATACTACCCACTCGGCGATGAGAGATGCTGAATTCCTGTGCGTTGCTGATTGAGTACCGACGCGTATGCCTTCCCCCCGTCAACCGCGTGCCAAACCATCCGCCCAGGCGCAATCGGCAGTCGCCGCGGGGGAAGTCTTGGTGTGGCTCAGCGACTGCATCCAGGGCGGCCTCTGTTTTGTGTCCCACGGCAGCGTGATCTTCGAAAACGCACAGTTTGGCGAATTGGCCGAAGCGCCGCAACCGGGGTCGGAGCATCTGCTGCGGACGCGTCTTCTCGATGAAGCAATGGACTGGAATCGGGAACCGCTCGGAGCCCGTGACACACAGGAATATCGTCTGAGGGATCGACAGGGCGATCCGCTCATTTTCGAATGCCGATTCAACGTGGTTCCCTATCGCGGCGACAAGGGCGTGCTGATGGTGTTGGAGAACGTCACGGAGCGGACCTTGCTGTCGCAGGAAGCCTCCCAGGTGGCCAGATTTCAGTCGGTCCTCGCGAGGATCGGCTCGCTGGCCGTGAGCGGAACGCCGGTCCAAGAGATCATGAACGAGGCCGCACGTCTGACGGCCGAGGCCTTGACCGTGGAGCTTTGCAAGATCCTCATTCCTCGTGAGTCGGATGAACATCTGTATCTCGTCGCCGGCGTCGGCTGGCGAGAAGGGCTCATCGGCACCTTGACCGTGGAAGGCGGCACGCATTCTCAGGCAGGCTTTGCGATCCGCGAACGGCAGCCGGTGGTCGTGGGGGACTTGCATGCAGAAACGCGTTTCATGCCGTCGAAGCTTTTATCGGAACATGGCGGCATCGCCGGCATGAGCGTGCCGATGATGGTGCAGGACCGGGTGTATGGAGTCATGGGCGCGCATTGTAAAACCGTGCGTAATTTCTCCCCCACAGAACTGGAATTTCTCCGTTCGGTTGCCAATACGATCGCCACCGTGCTTGAACGGTGGCGGCGAGAGGAAACACAGCTTCAGCTCTATCATCGGATGTTCGAGTTGGTGCAGGACGGCGTCATGCTGACCGATACGCACGGGGCGCTTCTGGAGTGGAATCCCGCTATGGAACGCCTGACGGGATGGATGCGGCACGAGGTCATCGGCCGCACGCCCTCCTTGCTCAGGTCCGGGAAACATCCGCCGGAGTTCTTCGAACGCATGTGGCAGACGATCCGGTCCGGATCGGCCTTCATCGATCGCGTGGTGAACCGCCGGAAGGACGGTTCTGAGTTTCTGGCATGGGAGAGCGTGAGTCCGGTCAAAGACCCGGACGGAACCATCCGCTACTTTCTCGCCATCCTGACCGATCTCAGCGAGCGTGAGCAGATGTTGGAGGCGTTGCGGCATACGGAGCAGGTCAAGCTCGTCGGGCAACTCGCCGGCGGCATCCTCCATGAAGTCCGCAATCCGCTCATCGGACTCGGGAGCCTGGCCACCCATTTAGCCGACCAGGAGGCTCTTCCTCAAGCTGCGCGCGACCGATGCCGCTTGATTGCGCGCGAAGCGGCGAGGATCGACGACCTCTTGGAATCTCATCTCGGACAGTTGCGGCCACGACCCTTCGAAATCTCCCCGTGCGACCTGTCCTCGCTGCTGGACGACACCCTGACCTTGCTGCATCCGAACTTGTCGAAGCACCACGTGTCTGTGAAGAAGCACGTCGCCGCGGATCTTCCCTTGGTGGAGGCCTCGCGATCTCATATTCTCCAGGTGTGTCTGAACATTGTCATGAATGCGATCGACGCGATGCCGAACGGCGGAGAATTGACAATCACGATCAGGCCAGAGACCAAGCGGGGTCCGGGGCTGCTCATGACCGTCGCCGATTCCGGAAAGGGCATCTCTCCGGAAAACCTGCAACGCATTTATGAGCCGTTCTTCACGAACGGAAAGGCTAAGGGTGTCGGTCTTGGGCTGACCATTACCCACGACATCATTGAGCGACACAGCGGCCAATTGCTGATTCACAGTCCGCCAGGGAGCGGGGCCGTCGTGGATGTCTGGCTTCCACTGAAACAAGAGGGCTAGCATGGCATGGCAACTTCTACTGGTCGAGGATGAAGCCTCCGTTCGGGAGGCCTTCGCCCTGCGTCTCACCGATCAAGGCTATCTTGTTCAAACAGCCGGGTCGGGAGAGGACGCCCTCACCCTCCTTCGCACCTTCGAGCCGGATATCCTGGTGTTGGATCTTGTCATGCCCAACCTCTCAGGCTTGGATGTCCTCGCCCGGGTGAAGCAAACCACACCGGAGCTTCTCGTCATCGTGCTGACCGCCAGAGGAACGGTGAAGGATGCGGTCGACGCGATGCGGCTCGGGGCCTTCGACTTTGTAGCCAAATCCATCGACATGGACGATCTGCACCACACCCTGCGCCGCGCGACGGATTTGCTCATGCTGCGCCGGCAGGTCCAACTGCACAGCGGCCAGGATGCGAAGCGGTATGCGATCGATCGCATCATCGCGAATAGCCCTGCCATGCAGACGTTTATGCAGCAGGCTAGAGAAGTGGCCAAGAGCGATCGCGTCACGGTTCTCCTCCAAGGGGAAACCGGGACCGGCAAGCAGTACATGGGGCGCGTGATCCATTTCAACAGTCCCCGGGCAGACAAGCCCTGCATGGAAGTCGATTGTCCTTCCATTCCGCGCGAATTGTTCGAGAGCGAGTTGTTCGGCCATGAGAAGGGATCGTTCACGGGGGCTGCAGGACGAAAATGCGGACTGATCGAATTAGCCGAGGGGGGAACGGTCTTCTTCGATGAGATCGGCGACTTGCCGCTCCCGCTGCAGGCGAAGCTCTTACGGGTGATCGAAGAGCGGACGTTGCGCCGCGTCGGAGGATCGTCCACCATTCCTGTGGATGTCCGTTTTATGGCCGCGACGAATCGCGACCTCAAGGAAGCGGTCGCGAAAGGCGAGTTTCGCGAGGATCTCTACTATCGGCTCAACGTGGTGACACTCGCCGTCCCGCCGCTTCGCGAACGAGGCGACGAGATCATTCCCCTCGCCGAACAATTTCTCATGCGTTTTGCGATGGCGCTCAAGAAACCGGTGCGCACATTAGGACAGAGCGCGCAGGCGCTCTTGCGCCAGTACTACTTCCCGGGCAATGTTCGCGAATTGAGTAATCTTATAGAACGGGCTGTTTTATTCTGCCAAGGTCCAACGCTCGAAGCCGCCAACTTTCCGTCCGATGTTCACCGTGGAGCCGTGCCATCGTTCACCGCGCCACCGAGCTGTCCAACTCCTGCGCCAGATGCGCCTGGCCCCATGACCGTCCAACTCTCTTTCCGAGTCGGAGAGCAATCGCTGAACGACCTTGACGATCGGATCATTGCCGAAGTGCTGCAGCGGTCGAACGGCAACAAGACCCTGGCAGCCAAACATCTTGGCATCACGCGCTGGATGCTGGACCGGCGGCGCAAGCCGTAAATCTCCTCCTCTCTCTTGTCTGACGTCCCAGCCCTCTGCGCTCCGCCACGCCTCAGACCGCTGCACAACAACTCTGTGTGCAGCCATGCACGAGCGTTGGGCGCAACGTGCAAGCACACACGGTTTCAACAGCGGAACACGAGTTAGCCTCTCTCGCTCTTTGCAGGGGGTGAGAAACCTACTGACAAATTCGTGAGTCGCGGTGCGGAGTTGCTCACTTTTTCGCATAGAGTTCCCTATTGCGGGAGCACGGAACCATCTTTGCAGTTGTCCTCAGGAGACAACTAGGGAGAACGCGACCCATGAAAACCGTGTTCTTGGCCATTCTGCTGCTTCTGACCGGTGTGCCGGTCTGGGAGGGGATGGCTCAACCCGTTCCTGCGGCAGGTTCAACGTCCTCGGAACAGGCGGTTCCCGATCATGTGATTCTGTTTGTGTTGGAAGGAGTCGATCGACCGGCGCTCACGGCGGGGCCCATGCCGGTCCTGAGGCGTCTTGTCCAGGATGGGGCCGTGACATGGTCGGCCGAGACGAGTCCGTCGTCGCTTCGCCTGCCGGCCATGGCGTCCCTCCTCATGGGGATGCCGGCTGAGAAACACGGCATCACCTGGAATACCTTTGAATTCAGCCGAGGCTATCCACGGCCTCCCACGCTATTCGATTATCTCGACCTTAGCGGCGGGCTGGACAGTGCCATCTTCTTCATGGACGAATCGCTGTACCAACTTGCGAAACCTGAGCCCTACACGGATTACCAGATGTGCGGGCCGCTCAAGCCTGAATGTAGTCCGGAGCGGCTCGTGTCCTATATCAGGCAATACTTTCGAAAGGCCTCGAGCGGCGAGGGATATGGGCATGCGATTCTGGCACTGCCGCATCTGCTCGTGGTCCATCTGCCGGATGGAGGGCGCGCCGGCGCCGCCACAGGCTGGAGTTCGAAGGACTATCGCACAGCGCTCCGATCGGTGGATCGGGCGATGGGGTCCGTGCTGGAGATCTTCAAAGAACATGGACTACTCACGCGCACCACGGTGTTTGTGACGTCCTTGAGTGGAGCCGGCGCAACGCATGGGCAACCCACGACGGTTTCATCGCGTGTCCCTTGGATTGCCTCTGGTGTCGGAATCAAGGCCGGGCATGTGATTCGTCAGCCCGTTTCCATTGTCGATACCAGCGCAACGGTGCTGCGGGCATTTCGACTTCAGACGCATACCGAGTGGGACAGCCGTGTCGTCGAGGAGATCTTTCGCGACA
>VFKF01000075.1 GCA_009885705.1 Nitrospira sp.
ACCTATCGCTGGTGCCTCACGCGCGGCGAGGCCGTGCGCGACGCGCAAAGGCAGCCGATCCGCATGCTGGGCTCGCTCACGGACATCACCGCGCACAAGCAGGCGGAGGAGACCTCGAAAGATCTTCGACGGCACCTTGAATTACAGATTGCCGAGATGCCATTTGGTTACATTGTCTGGAATGCTGAATTTCGCATCGCATCGTGGAATCCTGCTGCCGAGCGAATCTTCGGATACACGGCTGAAGAGGCCATCGGTCAACATGGCTCTTTACTTCTTCCTGAAGCGCTCCACTCCCAGATAGCGGAGATCTGGAACCGCCTTCTCGCTGGTGATCAGACTGCACACAGCGTGAGTGAAAATCTCACGAAGGACGGACGGCACATCATCTGCCAGTGGACGAACACACCGCTTCGCATAGGGACCGGCCCCATCATCTGCGCCTTCTCGATGGTGGCCGATATCACCGCGCAGAAGCAGTCGGAGGCGGTGCTGGCAGCGGTCCACGAGCAGATCCGCCAGATGCAGAAGATGGAGGCGCTCGGGCAGTTGGCCGGCGGCATTGCGCACGATTTCAATAATCTCCTCGCCGCCATCCTCGGCAACGCCGAACTGACCCACGCGAAGCTCGCGACCGACCACCCGGCGCAGCCGAACCTCGCGCGGATTCTCGAGGCCAGCGATCGGGCCTCCCAGCTCGTGCAGCAAATCCTTGCCTTCACGCATCAGCAGCCGGCCCACCGCACCGTGCAGTCCGTCGGCCCTGTGCTCGTCGAGGCCGGCGCCTTGTTGCGGGCCACCCTCCCGGCGGGTATCGTCTTCACCGTCACCGTCGATGCGGCCACGCCACCGGTTCTGGCTGATGCCTCCCAGCTCCATCAGGTCCTGATGAACCTCTGCACCAACGCCTGGCATGCGATCGGGGACCGCCCGGGAACCATCGCCGTGACTCTCGCACCGGTCATGTGCACCCAGCCGCTGCTCGGCTTCCAGACGACGCTGCCCCCGGGCCGCTATGTGCATCTGTCCGTCCGGGATACCGGCCACGGGATGGATCCTGAGACGGTGCAGCGCATCTTCGAGCCGTTCTTTACCACCAAGCCGGTCGGGCAGGGTACGGGCCTCGGCTTGAGCGTGGTTTACGGCATCGTCGAGCGTCACGACGGCGTCCTCCTCGTGGAGAGCCAGCTGGGGCAGGGCACGACCATGCACCTCTACTTCCCCGCCGTGGAGGCCCTGGCTCCCGCCGACGCGCAGCCTGTCCCGTTGGAGGGACGGGGCCGCCATCTACTCCTTCTGGATGACGAAGTCCTGCTGGTGGAGGTGGGCCAGGCCAAGCTCGAAGCCCGCGGCTATCGAGTCACCGGGTGTACCAGCCCCACGGAGGCGGTGAACGCGGTGCGGGCCGATCCCGGCGGGTTCGATGGCGTGGTGACGGACTACAACATGCCGGAGCAGTCCGGCCTGGACGTGGCACGCGCCCTCGCACAGATCCGCGCCGATCTGCCGGTCGTGCTGGTCTCGGGCTATCTCTCGCCGACCGTCCAGGCGGAGGCGCTCGCGGCGGGCGTGGCGGCCCTCCTCCCGAAACCTGTCAAGGCCTCGCAGTTAGCCATCACGCTCGCCCGTCTCTTCGACGCCCCGCCCCAGGCGGAAGCCGCCACAAGAGAGCGTCCGTAAGCCTCCCCGCCCCGATCACTCATCGACCGTGTCCCGCATCTCCATAGGGATCAGGCCGGGACACGTCGGTGCGATCGCCCTCGTGGCCATGGCAGCCCTCCGTCACCCGTCATGCGCGATCAGCCGTTCGTTCTCCGGTATGAATCACGGCCACGCGGTTCGTGCACGGCCACACCACAAAAACGGGTTCGGGGCCTCCCCTGACGGGCCGCAGGGTCGGCACGGTCCCGTCCTGACCGAACCTGCCCACGATGGCCTCATGCCCTTCTCCTCCTCGTTGCCCTACGCGTGTGATCACGCCGAGCGGATGGAGGCCTGGTCCCTGCCAGGCGAGCACGTCGTGCGGTTTGGGAATATCTTTGGTTGCCGGAGAAGAGTGTTGGAAGACTCATGGTGGTCCTCACCGGACGGAGGGACGAATCCGCCAGAAGTCGCTTGCGAGAAGTCTGTGCGCGCACATTCGTGCGACGAGGACGCTAATATCCTATCGCCCGGGTACGAAATATGTTGCACTGCAAGTGCCGTATGCGTTTCTGCTCGCCTAGCCCGGCCATCTTTGCCGCCACACAAGCCGGGGACCCAACACCCATCCGTGGATAGTTCACTGTTGGCTTGCCGGCGGGGCGTTTCCCTGGAACGGGAGCCCCTCATTCTCATCGCTTGGGTGCATGGCTCTTCGGCGTGGCAGGGGGGGCGCGCTTGGGGCGCCAGGTCTTCCACGTGGCGTCCCTCTCCGCGCTGTCGTTGCGGTAACGGCCCTAACCTGCCGCAAATTGCCTGATTCCCTTTGCCGGCTCCCGCCAGTACGATCAGCACGGTCATGCGGGCCACGGGACGGGCGCGCTTGAAAAAGCGAATATTGTCCTTTGTTGTCCCTTACTGTCCTAAGTAGGGTACTTCCCTAGCCATTGATTATGCGGCTAGGATGAGCTCCCTGCGGAGCCGCACTAGTGAACAGCGTAAGAATGAACGCTATGTTGGGAACGGTCTACGGACTGGCCGCGAAACTTCGTATGCGTGTGACGTGGATTCCGCGTGGTATCGCAACGGGGACAGCCCGTTCAGTGGTGGTGGTGGATGGCTTGGTTCGACTTAGCCCACGTACTCCGGATCATGGCGCGGCACGGAACAGTTGGCATGCGACGTCTGAATGGCACAAAGGAACGTCCAGCGCGCCGGACGGCGCGAGCCGGCCGCGCGCAGGACAAAACGCCCCCGTTCGGTAAGACGGGGGCTTGTATAGCAGAGGAGAAAAAGGACCGTTTATGGATGATCGTATCTTTACAGAAACCATCGATTGGCTCGCGTTTACCGTCCCTCACGCCACGGTCGACGAGATGCGTCTCGTGGTCGGTGGCGAGTGGTTCGAGACGACGACGGGCTTTCGTGGCTATCCCACCTGCTGGCTGACCAGTCAAGGTCGGCACGGTGTGGGGAAACTCGGGACGGGGGCTCCTCGCAATGCCCAAGAGGTCCATGTGGATCTCTCTGCTGGGATTGTCTCCACCTGGGCCGAAGACAAGATCCGCTCGGTCCTGACGTGGGTCTTTGCCAGTGGGGGGCACATCACCCGCATGGATGTGGCCCTGGATGATCGGGCGGCGGGGGTCTCCATCGCACAGATCAAACAGGCCGTCGAGGCCGGCCAGGCCGTGACGCGGTCCCAGAAGTTCAAGGTCATTGCCGGGTCCTCGCTGCGCTCCGGCACCTCGACGGGCGACACGCTCTACTTCGGGAGTCGGGAGAGCCAAACCATGTTGCGTGTGTATGACAAACGACTAGAACTCGAACAGAAAGGCCGTGAAGAGGCCAAGGACTATGGCGTGCGGTGGGAACTCGAACTGAAAAAGGACCGGGCGCAAGCCTGCGCCAAAGCCTTGCTCACCCTGCCGCCAGAGGATTGGCGCGAATTCCTCGTCGGGATTCTGCGCTCGTACGTGGACTTTCGGGACACCACGCGCGAGGCGGAACCCTGGGAAAAGTATCGGGCCCCGCTTTTAGCCTGGTGGGAAGCCCTCACCGAAGGCTTCAAACGCTGCCGGCTCGTGGTGGAGAAGGTCCAGCAGACCTTCGAGGAGGTCTGTCAGTGGCTAGGCGAGTCGATCAGCGCGATGCTGGCCCTGGTCTACTTTCGCCGCGGGGAGCAATTTCTGCAGGAGTTGATCTACGCAGGCTCCAAGAAATGGAAAACTCGGCACCTGGCCATGCTGCATGAGGGACGGAGCATGCGACCGTATGTCCTTCGTCCCATCTAAGGAATGGACCCGCATGTGTCCAGGTTGTGGCGCACGAGGGTGCGGATGCTGGTGGATCAACGGTGCGTTAGTCCTGACCTGCCGTCTGTCCTGGTGGAAGAGGTGCCCGATGGTGCTTGCAGTGGGTGTGATCAGATGGGGCGCGGCAGTGCTCTGGGTGCTCCGGCTCATGCGGGCCTGAGCCCTTAGGCACCGGGCCAGCCTTGGTCGGCGAAGCTGTAGCAGCGGGCGTCGGTGAGGATGAGATGGTCCAAGAGCGTGATGCCGAGCAGGTCCGCGCCCTGCCGCAGACGGCTGGTGAGCACGCGATCCTCCTGGCTCGGGGTCGTATCGCCGGAGGGGTGATTGTGCGCGCAAATCCAGGCGCCGGCGTTCATCAAGATCAGCGGCTTGAACACCTCCCGCGGATGCACGATCGACATCGTGAGGGAGCCTATGGAGACGATATTGACGCCGATGATGCCATGCTTGGCATCGAGCCCGCAGACGAGGAATTGTTCGCGATCCAGACCCTCAAAGAGCGGTCTGAGCAGATCCGCCGCGCCGACCGAGGTCAGGAGCGGGGCAGAAGGCCTGGTGGCCCGACCGTCCCGCACCAGCGTGACACGATAGCGGGGGACCGCATAGGGGTTGCCCGGCTTCGGCTGCCGGAGAAGATTCACACTGCCCTGTAAACCGTGAATGGCCATATCCGCCTCCTTCTTCATCAAGATGTTTTAGCCCCACCCTTCACAACACAGGGGGTGGGGCGTCGAAGAAGAAGGCGGGATGGCGCTCTCGCGGGGGGCAGGCCTGAAACGGGAGGGGCCCTCCGGGAGGGTGCCCGAGAAAGGCCTGGCCGCTGCTCTTTAGCGCCAGCGCGCACCCACTGGGGGCTC
>VFKF01000396.1 GCA_009885705.1 Nitrospira sp.
CTGCCGCCCCCCCAATCGTAGGCCCGGCTCCCTCCACGCGGAATTGATAGCCGCAGCCGACCAAGAGCGCGAGACAGGCGAGACAGGCGAGAAGTGCGGGACAGGTAAAAGCGGGCCTGGCTTTCCACCCTTCCTCCACATCCCGCCCTTCTTGCTTTTCGTGCATGTCCCGCCCTTCTCGCCCGCCCCGCCTGGTTGCTACACCACAAAGTTCATCAGTTTTTTATCGACATACACAATCTTCTTCGGCTCCTTGCCCTGCAGCCACTCCGCGATCTGCGCACGAGCCAGCCCTTCGACCTGCTCGCGAGTGGCGTCGGCGCCCACGTCGAGCTTGGCACGCAACTTTCCATTCACCTGGATCGGAATGGTCAACCGATCGCTGACGGTCATGGCTGGATCGAAGATCGGCCAGGGCTGTTGAGACACACTCGGCTTGTGGCCCAGCACCTCCCACAATTCTTCCGCCAGATGAGGGGCAAACGGTGCCAGGATCAGGACGAAGGGTTCAAGTAAAGCCCGGGAACGCTGCTCGGCCTTCGTCATCTCGTTTGTAAACACCATCATCTGAGAGATCGCCGTATTGAACCGCAACGCCTCGATATCTTCGGTGACTTTCTTAATCGTCTGGTGAAGCAAGCGCTGGTGCTCGTGCGTCGGAACGGTCTCCACCACGGAGTTCGACAGACGGCCCTCTTCATTCGCCATCAGCCGCCAGGACCGTTCCAGAAACCGCGTCACCCCTTCCACGCCCCTCGTGCTCCAGGGCTTCACCGCCTCCAACGGGCCCATGAACATTTCATAGAGCCGCACCGCATCGGCCCCGAACTGGTCCATGATCTCGTCAGGATTGACGACGTTGCCACGGGACTTCGACATCTTCTGGTTATCTTCGCCCAGCACCATTCCCTGATGCACGAGCTTCTTGAACGGCTCCGGAGTACTGACTACGCCGATGTCGTACAGCACCTTGTGCCAAAAACGCGCATAGAGCAGATGCAACACGGCATGTTCGCTGCCGCCGATGTAGAGATCCACCGGCATCCAATAACGCTCCTTGTCAGGATCGACGAGCTGGTCCTGATTCTTCGGGTCAATGAATCGCAGATAATACCAACATGAACCGGCCCATTGCGGCATCGTGTTGGTTTCACGGCGTGCCGGCGCTCCACTGCTCGGGTCGGTGGTCGTCAACCAATCGGTGAGATTTGCGAGAGGACTTTCGCCGCCCCCGGACGGCTTGAAGTTGTTCGTCTCCGGCAACAACAGTGGCAGTTGCTCTTCCGGAAGTGGAAGGGCCTGGCCATCCACCCACACAATCGGAAAAGGCTCGCCCCAATACCGCTGACGGGCAAACAGCCAGTCCCGCAACTTATAGTTCACGGCCTTGCGGCCCTTGCCGCGAGACTCTATCCAGGCCGTGATTTTTGGAATCGCATCACCCGGCGTCAATCCGTTAATCGTAAAACTCCCGTCCGGCGTTGTGGAATTGACGACGGTTCCCTTGTCGGTCGTGACAAAGGCCTCTTGTTCAACCTGACCGCCCGCAATCACTTCGCGGATCGGCAATGCATAGGTCTTCGCAAAAGCCCAGTCTCGCTCGTCATGCGCTGGCACAGCCATAATGGCCCCGGTCCCATAGCCCATCAACACGTAGTCCGCAATCCAAATAGGCAGTCGCTCCTGATTCACCGGGTTGACCGCATAACCACCCGTAAAGACTCCGGTCTTTTCCTTTTCGAGTTCCTGCCGTTGAAGATCGCTTTTCCTGGCCGATGCCTCGCGATAGGCCGTAACCGCTGTGCGTCGATCGGCTGTCGTGACGACCTCCACTAACGGATGTTCAGGAGACAACACCATATACGTTGCGCCGAACAGGGTATCCGGCCTCGTCGTAAAGATCCGAACCCTGCCCGGAAGGCCTGCCATATCGAACTCGACTTCCGCGCCAACCGATCGGCCGATCCAATTCTTTTGCATCTCCAAGGTACTGGCCGGCCACTCGACCAGTTTCAAATCTTCGA
>VFKF01000139.1 GCA_009885705.1 Nitrospira sp.
AGACCGTCACGGACGAGGTGGTGCAACTGCGGTCGTCTGCGGCTGAAGTGAATGCGTTGCCGCCGTTCAAGCGTGATGAGTATGTCACGTTGCATGAGGTGGAGATCCCCCACATTGAAGACCATCTCCACGTTTCGCCGGGTGAAGTCTTGGTGCCGTTTCCCGAGTTGGAGAAGAGCGTCAAGCGGCGGACCTTCTTTGCAAATCTGACCCACGTGATCGGATTATTTATTGGATTGCCGCTGGCCTTTCCCGTGTTGAAATACTTGATGAAGCCGATGTATGCCCCGTTCGACAACGGATGGCTCAAGATCGGTAACATCGGGAAGATCAAGGCGGACGATGCCGGCACGCAGTTCAAGTTCAAGCGCAAGGTCAAAGAAGCCTATCTCCCTGAAGCTGAAATCGAGAAGAATGTCTGGATCTTAAAAGCGACGCCCGCAGTCCTCGAAAAGATCTATCAGGGAAAAGATATGGAGTTCCGGGATGGCACCGGAAAAACGATCTGGACCAATAAGAAGGACGTGCCCTATATCGCCTTTTCAGGGAAATGTCCGCATCTTGGATGTGGATTCAAATGGCGGCAGCATAAAGTGCTGGGACAGGTCTTCTTGTGTCCCTGTCATTTAAGCATCTATGATGCGTCCGGCACGGTCTTGGACGGTCCTGCTCCCCGTCCCCTCGACCCATTGCCTATCCAGGTGTCCGCGAGCGGTGAGGTGCAAATTATCGATATGGAATTCAAAGCCGGGACGAAGTCCCAAACGCGGATTGTCTAGATGAGCCATACCCCTTCTCCCAGCGCACCAACCACGATCCTTGAAAAAGTGATCGATTTTGTCGATGAACGGGTCGGCCTGAAGCTCCTGGCCGCCAAGATGCTCAATGAGCCGGTCCCGGGCGGCTCTCGTTGGGCCTATGTCTTCGGATCGGTGCTGTTGTTTATCTTCATCATGCAAGCGGTCACGGGCGTGCTGCTGATGTTCTACTACGTGCCCACCGCCGACCATGCCTACGCCAGCACCCAATACATTCTGCATGAAGTTGACTATGGCTGGTTCCTGTTGGGCTACCATTTTTGGGGCTCCACGGCCATGGTGGTCTGCGTGTTTGCGCATATTTCCCAAGTCTTTCTCTGGGGCGCCTATAAGAAGCCCCGTGAGCTGGTCTGGCTCGTCGGGCTCGGTCTCTTCGGTATCGTCATGGGGTTCGGTTTCACTGGGTATTTGCTGCCGTGGGATCAACGAGCCTACTGGGCCACGACGGTCGGTGTAGAAATTCTGGATAAGACGCCGCTACTCGGCGACTTCATGGCGCGATTCCTCAAGGGGGGCGCGACTCCTGGACAGATGACATTGAGCCGGTTCTTCGTCATCCACGTGATGGTGCTCCCTGCCGCCTTGATGGGGCTGGCCGGGTTGCATCTGTTCCTCTTTAGATCGGCCGGACCGGCTGGTCCATTCCGTGGTACGCCGGAAGAGTTGAAGGCCAAGACCGATTACTTCTTCCCGCGGCAGATCTGGAAAGACATTGTCGGCATGGCGGCGGTCTTCGCCTGTATCTGTGCTTTGGCCTTCTGGGAGCCGGTGGTCCTGTTGGAAGAGGCGACGCCTGATCCGGGCGATTATCATCCGGAGCCTGAGTGGTATTTCCTCTTCCTGTTTCAGTTGCTGCGTCTCAAGATGTTCTCCGGCGAGATGGGGCAGATGCTCGGCGCCATGGTGTTGCCCGGCGCGTTTATGGCGCTGTTGGCCGCCTTGCCCTTCTTTGACCGCGATCCCGAACGGAATATTTTCAAGCGCCCCATCGCCCTGATCGGATGGGTGGTGGTCATGGCTGCGATCCTGATCTTCACGATCTCTGCCATTATCAACCGAGAGTTTTTGGACTAGCGGCCTCTCGCAGAACGGACTCTGTTTGTTATGAGCGACGAACGCGAATCGATGTCACCTACGAAGCTCGGGCTCGGCATTCTTTGGCCTGCCTTCTGGACCGGCTTGCCCATCAAGCTTGCCTTCGTCCTGCTCTTTCTGGCGCTGGGAATGGTGCATTTTGAAACGAGAATAGGTCTCGCGTTTCTGATGCTGCTGACGAGCCCGGTGACCGTCTTTGCGCTTCCGACGATCACGCTGGGATTGGATTCCCATCTTGGCGAAGGCGTCGGCATCGCGTTACTGTTCCTGTTGTCGATCCCGATCGACATCTGGGCGCTCGGGGTTGTAGGCCGGACATTTTTCCTCGAACGGCTGCGGCGTGAACCGCCGGAGGGATTGGGGCTGACGCTCTGGTGGAAATGCGCATTGGTCGGGGGGATCTTCTTGCCGATCCTCTGGATCGCGGTGAGCGCGACTACAGAACATGCCATTGCAATCAGCCATTCATTGTTCGAAATGGAGATGCTGAAGGGCGTTCCCGTCGCAGAGAAAATCAGCATAGAGTTGACTTTGTGGGGCGGGGTGGCCTCCGGGGTCTTGATCGCAATGTTAATCCTCGGCCTTTCGCTGGTCGGACGGATGATTCGTGGCACGGTGGAGTCGGCTGGGCATGCGTCGGAAAACTATCAGGGATTGATTACTCGCTGGGACCTGATGCGGGTGCCGGCGGATCAAGGATTGATGCTGACGGCCTTGACCGGTGGGGCCGTGATTTTGTCGCTCCTCTTCTGGTCGTCCCTCCCAGTGTTCACACCACATCCGCACGATTGTTGTAAAAAGCCCGAAGTCAAAGCTGTCCCTGCGTTTAAACCGCTTGAGACGCTCAATAAAGATGAGAAGATGCTGGCGCAGCTGACCGCACAGGTTGAGCAGCTGGAGAAGCAGCAGGCGGAAGCCGAACTGGAAAAAGACAAGAGTAAGGGTAAGGCAGGCAAAGATGCAGTGAAAGCGCCGGCGGCAACCGCACCGGCTCCGCCTGCCGCCAAGAAACCGTAACGTGGGAGATGATGAGGTGAGGGGCATGCAACAACAGGGTGGATGGTTTCAGAGACTTCTCCAGGCCGGCCGCGGTCATGGGGGGATGTTCTCAGCGCTGTTGTGGGCCGTGGGCCTGCTCAGCCTTCCCGCGCTGGCCTTCGGTGCAGATGTCGCACCGGCCGCGGCGACCGAATATCGCGACATTCCCTACATCGGCAGCCGCAACCTCGTCTGGGTTGTCGCGCAGCTGCATTTGCTGCTCGCAGGGTTCGTCTTGGGTGTGCCGATCTTCGCCTGGTTGTGCGAAGTCGTGGCCTGGAAGACGGGCGAAAAGCGCTATGACAAACTTGCGAAGGAGTTCACCAAACTTCTGACCTCCGCCTATGCCACGACGGCGCTCTTCGGCGGCATTCTCTTGTTCCTCCTGATCTCGTTTTATCCCAAGTTGATGAACTATCTGACGGATATTTTCTTCCCGTCTTTCATCGTCTATTGCCTCCTCTTCCTGGTCGAGACCATGACGTTATACCTCTATTGGTATGGCTGGGATGCGATGCAGGATGGCCACAAGAAGACGTTCCACATTTTCCTCGGCTTCATGCTGAACTTCTTTGCGTTCTTCATCATGATTGTGCCGAACTCCTGGGCAACCTTTCAGGCCAGTCCTGTGGTGTTGGCCGAAGGGTCGGATATCGCCAGGGCCTGGGCTGCAACATGGAATCCAACCTGGTGGCCGGTGAACATTCACCGGTTGATCGCAAACGTGGTGCTCGGTGGGTATATCTGCGGCGCGTACGCCGGGATTCGCTATCTGTCTGCCAGAAACGCGGAAGAACGCGATCACTACGATTGGATGGGCTATGTCGGAAACTTCATCGGGGTGTTCGGCCTCTTGCCGCTTCCCTTTGCCGGCTACTGGCTCATGCGCGAAATTTACCAGTACAACCAGCAGATGGGCATCACGTTGATGGGAGGCTTTCTTTCCTGGCTGTTCATTCTGCAAGCCATGCTCATCGGCGTACTCTTCCTCGGATCGAACTATTATTTCTGGCTGGGAATCACCTACCGCATTCCAGGCTCAGAGTTGAAGTATCGGAAGTCGATGTTGTCGATGCTGATCATCCTGCTGCTCTGCCTCGGCGTCTGGATGACGCCCCACTCGCTCGTGGCGAGTCTGGAAGAAGCGAGAAAGATGGGAGGAACCCACCATCCGCTGCTTGGCGTGTTCGGCGTCATGTCGGCGAAGATGACGGTCTCGAACCTCATGATCCTCGTGACGTTCATGAGTTTCATCATGTATTGGCGCGCGGGCAAGGAAGAGACCGCCGGATGGGCAAAGGCTGCAAAAGCGCTGATGAGTGCGTTGCTGGTCCTCGCCGGTATCGCCGTCGTCGTCTTGGGCGTCTGGGGCTACTTTGTGCCGGCCATCATTCGGATCAATTACTTCTCGACGTCTCAGGTCATGATCGTACTCTTCGTCATGTTGACGATCACGCCGTTAACCGCGCTGCTGCTGAAGAGCGCGAAGACCACGACGGAAATGGTCTGGGGCAAGATGCCTCCGCGGGCCGGGTACGCGCTGGTCCTCAACGCGATTATGGTCATCCTCCTGATGACATTGATGGGATACGCTCGGTCGTCATCGCGCGTCCATTGGCATGTGTATGGTGTGCTTCGTGATTCCTCGCAATATGCATTTTCACCGGCGTTGGGTTATGCAGCTGGGATTATGGCCTTGAACACCTTCTTGTTCTGTATGATTGTCGCGTTCATCTTCTGGGTAGCCACGATGAGCGATAAGGCGAAGGCGTCGCACAGTTAAGGCGATCGATTTCGCAAGAGGAGTCTTATGAGCGAAGTTGTGAAATTGCAGTTGATCGGGCTGGCGGTCGTCGGAAGCGGGGCTCTGATCCTCCTCCTGGTCCGCGCCCAATTCGTGCGGGTCATCGGATTTGTCGCGATCGTGCTCGGCCTCTTTACACTCACCGCTTTATCGGTGCCGCAGATGGCCTCGTTGCCGCCGGTTGAAGAAAAATTCGACATTGCCACGGTCAAGACGCCCACCGACATGGCCACCATCGGGCAGAAGATTTTCTTCAGCAAGGGCCAATGCGCACTCTGCCATACCATCGGCCCCAGCGAGTCCGCCCGATGCCCGGACCTCAAGGGAATCGGGGCCAAGTTGAGCCGTGAATTTCTCTTTGAAAGTTTGACGCAGCCACAAGCCTATATCTATCTCGACTATCGTCATGGAGGGCAGCCGAAGGAATATCCGGCCCGGATGCCCTACATCAACAAGAATCCGATCGGGCTGTCGAAGAATGAAATTCTTTCGGTCATCGCATTCCTGCAGCAGATGAGCGGAGAACCGATTTCTGTCTCTGTTGCTGAACTCGAAGTGCCGGGACAGGCGCCTGCCGCTCCGGTGAAGGTCGCTCAATCCGGTCCAGTGGCCGTGGCGCAAGCGCACTGAGGAGGAACGTATGGGGGGCTCGTTGCTTAAGCCGGTCATATTGATTGGGATCGTCTATGCGATCTTGAAGTTTGTGGTGCCCAATATCCCTGGGTCGGCGCCGCTGCCGGCCAGTCTCATCTTCTTGTATCTGATGTTGACGACATCGGGCATTGTGATTTTCGCCACGTTGAGCGGAGAGTCGAAGGATGCCTTCTGGAACCCGATTCAACGGTTCATGACGGGAGAGAATATCGGCGGGCTGCAAGTATTGCGGTACGGCGTGCTGCTGCTCTTTCCCTTGATGGTCGGCTGGCAAACCTATAGCAGCACCGCGACCAGCGATGCGCCGCCATCGGAAAACCGAACCATTCACCCGGCTCCGCCAGGGGAATACACCGGCTTGTCGAATCCCGTTCCCAAGACGCCGGACACGATCCAGCAGGGGAAGGGCTTTTATGCCGCGTTCTGTTCTCCCTGCCATGGAGGCAATTTCGATGGGAAGGGGCCGGCAGCCAGAGGATTCAATCCTCCCCCTGCCAACTTCTCCGATCCGACGACTATCGCCATGCTTCAGGAAAGTTATCTCTTCTGGCGCATTAAGAAGGGCGGCGTCGGCCTCCCGATCGAAGGCATGCCCTGGAAGTCCGCGATGCCTCGCTGGGAAGTCGAGCTTCCCGACGAATGGATCTGGAAAATTATCATGGGCGAGTACGATGGCGCGCATCAAGCGCCGAGGACCTGGGAGTAGACGGGAGTAGGCGTGCCTGCCTTCTGTGCTCGCACACCGCGCACGTTGAGAAGGTGACCGGTGAATGCGCGCAGTGGAAAGCCCACCGCCGCACCCTCTGAGACGTGAGTAGAGAGAGGACGGAACTTATGACACAGAGATTGAATTATATCGTTCCGACGGTTGCGGTCGGTGCATGGCTGGCCATGGAATTGCTGGCTGTGCAGCCCGGCTCTGCCGAGGAAAAGTCGGCGGCCACCGTTCAGGCTGAATCGACCTTGCAAAGCGTGTCGGTCAGCGCACCGATGGTGAAGGGTGCCCTGCCGGTCGATGACCCGAATGCCGCGGTGTGGAGCAGCGCCACGTTGGCGCGATTCCCGATGTCGCCGCAAGTCCATTGGCCGAATCGTATTTTGGAAGCAACGGTCAGAGATCTGAACGTGCGCGCCTTGCATGACGGAACGAACGTCGCCATTCTCTTGGAGTATACGGACCCGACGGAAGATCCGGACGATGCCGCGGCGATTCAATTCATGGTGGGCGACAAGAAAGCGCACTTTGCGCATGGCCAGCCGATGGCGCAGGTGGAAGGCGGCCCGGTCAATATCTGGTTCTGGAAGAACAAAGACGGCAAAGCGCTGGACATGAATGCCAAGGGTTTTGGCACGCTGAAAGTCCAGACGCATCAGGACGTGAAGGCCAAAGGCGCCTATGCCAACGGCACATGGAAGGTCGTCTTCACGCGCCCTCTCTCGACCGAACATGCGGACGAGGATACGCAAATCGCCCAAGGTGGATTCGTCAATATCGCCTTCGCCGTCTGGGACGGCAAAAAGGACGCAAGCGGCGAACTGAAAGAAAAGGGATCGCAGAAGGCGGTCTCCTCCTGGTGGTATTTCCGTGCAGAAGCACCCCCGGATTACTCCGGTTATTACTATGCGCTCCTCGCCGTGGGCTTGGCTCTCGGATTTCAGTTCGTACTGATCCGCAAGCTAAAGAAAGGGCAATCAGCATGAAGGCGGCTCGCCTACAAGTATTAGGAATGGTGGGGGGACTGGTTGGCGTCTGGGCCATGGTGGTCGGGGGCTGTGCCAACGAGCAGCAGCAGAAGGGCAAGGAACTCTACAGCCACTACTGCATGCATTGTCACGGAGAAAACGGCCGCCAGAACGAGGGTTTTAACTGGTCCTCGATGCCGGATCCGAAGCCGAAAGATCTGTCGAACAAGTCGGAGATGGGGACCTTCAAGGACGAAGATATTTTCAATACCGTCTCACGGGATATGAAAGATACGAGTCCAGGCGGCGACAAGATCGGTGACGACGATTTCGCCGTACCGACCATGCCGACCTTCAAGTACACCCTTTCCGAGGATGAAATCTGGGCCATCGTGGGTTACGTCCGAGGCCTCCACGGCATGAAGCTGGAGTTTAAAGTCGAGGAACGGAAGAAAGAGCTCGCGGCACTGCTCCAAACGGCGCAAGGCAAGGCCGATCAGACCAAGCAGGCCTATGAAGCCGCGGAGAAGAAGGCGAGTGATGAGGCGGAAAAGAAGAGCGCAGAGTTGAAGAAAGACGTCGATGCCGACGAATCCTCCTATGCCAAGGAATTGGCTGTCATGGTACAGGCCAAGAAAGAGCTCGACGCAGCCCAGGCTGCGTTGAATAACTTCTCTACGCGACCAGGCAAAGGTCTGAATATCGCCCGCCCCGATCTCACGACGAAGCCCGAGCAGGTTGCCGAATTGATAGAACTGGGCAAGCGGCTCTATTCCAATAAGTATGGCTGCAACGGGTGCCATAGTCTCGGTGAAGAGGGTGGCAAAGTGGGGCCGGCGCTCGACCGTGCAGGATTCAGATTGAATGGAACCTGGATCTATCGCTGGGTCAAGAACCCGCAGGCCATGAAAGCCGAGACCAGGATGCCGGCACTCGGGTTGAGCGATGCCGATGCCAAAGCCGTGACTCTATACCTCGGGACCTTGCGTGCGCCGAAGCCGGATGCACCGATCGAAAAGCAGGCAGGCTGATCAGAGCAGAAATCCCGCGACCATACTAATTAAGATAGCGGCTCCTACCCACACATGTTGTTGAAACATGCGGAAAGCGGTGGGGGCCGGTATGGCCCCTCTGAGCTGCAGAGTTTGCCTCCCACACCACATTCCAATAAACATGAGCAGGGCATAGTAGACCCAGCCGATCTGGGCCAGCCAGCCTGCGAGTCCCACTAGCAGCAGCATCGCGCCGAAGGCCGAGCCGACGGCGATCCACGTGGACGAACCGAACAACAGCGCCGAGGATTTTACCCCGATTCGGCGATCGTCCACGACATCTTGCAAGGCGTAGATCGTGTCGTACCCGATCGCCCAGCAGGCCGTGGCCGCGAAGAGGCACCAGGCAGGCTCTTCGATCGTTCCTCTCGAAGCGGACCAGGCCATGACGGTGCCCCAGCCGAAGGCGATTCCCAACATGGCTTGCGGCACATGGATGACACGTTTCGCAAAGGGATAGAGGGCAGCTAAGAGGACGGCAATCGGGCTTAAGAGGATGGTGAAGGGGTTGAGCAGTAACACGAGTATGCCGGCCATGGAGAGAAAGAGGACGAGGACCAGCAGGGCATGGGCGACGCTCAGTTCACCGGACGCGAGGGGCCGTACTAACGTGCGCGCGACGTGCCGGTCGAAGGACCGATCGGCCAGATCGTTCAGCACCACGCCGGCACTGCGCATCACGAAGGAGCCGGCCACAAAAATTGCGAATAACCGGAGCGGTGGCAGGCCGCGAGCGGCCAAGACCAGCGACCAGAGCGTGGGGAACATGAGCAGCCAGGTGCCGGTCTGGTTCCGGAGGCGAATGAGTCTGGTGATGGCCGACCAGGAGAGCCGTGGCGTGATAACGGACGATTCCGGTGCCGATGAAGAAGGTTCGGTCATGCGGGAGAACTTAGCCGAGGGTGGTGGGGCTGTCAACGCTGAGGCACGGCTGGTTTCTCTTGTTTATGTGGTCTCTCTGGTTTGTTTGGTCGAACTCATCTAACC
This sequence comes from Nitrospira sp., assembly GCA_009885705.1. Lineage (GTDB taxonomy): Bacteria > Nitrospirota > Nitrospiria > Nitrospirales > Nitrospiraceae > Palsa-1315. The sequence goes on from VFKF01000139.1 coordinate 9,132, forward strand.
AGATGAACGAAACAAACCAGATAAACCGGATCAACCAGCCTTGCTCGCTGGTTGTGCTGATCGGATGCTTTTCTGTATAAGAATGATGGTGCATGTCATTGATTCCGCGCAATCTTCCTTTCTGTTTCGCACAGCCTCATGGGTTGTCGCAGGGCTCTGTATTGGGGCGTTGACGAGCTGCGGGATTTTCTCCAGCAGAAACGGCGACACGATCGGTTATTACCTCCCCTTGACCGTCCAACTTCGATCTGACCCCAGTATCGCTGCGGCGCAGCTCACCTATCAGGATGCTTGTGGCCAACAGCAGTCCCTGCCGCTGGGTGGTCCCTTGCAAGAACAGCTCACACGAAAAACGGGGCGCGTCTTTGAAAAGGTCCTGACCGGTGCGGCCGCATCCTCCGCGATCGCGGACGGGTATGTCGACGCATCGATCGGTCTGGCTCAGGTCGATCTGGCGATCGTTCGTAAGGCCGACAAGAGTTATCCGGCGATGGTCTCTGTGGGATTGGATTTTGCCTATACGGCTGCAGACGGCACGGTCCTGTACAGCAAGAAAATTCAAAGCATCGGTCGTGGAGAGGTGGAAGTCAGCGCTG
>VFKF01000145.1 GCA_009885705.1 Nitrospira sp.
CCGGTGCTCGATGCAGAGAATCCTCCCGCCCGTTTGTCCCGTGACGCCCCGGTGCAGAAGTCGAACTTCATGGCCTACAACATCCATGCGGTGTGGCAGCAGGAAGTATGGGCGGCGGTCGAACGGTCCCGCAAGTATATCAATCAATACATGGGCGGGTTGCTCACAGCTGAGAATGTGGAGGATGCCGAGGCAGTGATTATCGCCTCAGGCAGCGCTGCAGCCCAGTCGCGCGAAGCGGTTCGTATTTGCGCAGAGAAGGGCATCAAGATCGGCTTGATCAAGATCCGGTCGCTCCGTCCCTTCCCGACGAAAGAGTTGCGGGAACTTTGTGGAAAAGCGAAGCTCATTGTTGTCCCGGAGTTCAACTATCCAGGATGGCTCGCGAAAGAAGTGGCTACGGCGATTTACGGATTCTCCAATGCCAAGATCATCGGCGGACCAAGAGTCTATGGCGGTCAGTCAATGCCGGTGGAGTTGATCGTGGACGAAGTCGAGTCCGGTCTGACCGGAAAGAAGTCGACCAACGTCGCTCAGTCTTCCATCATGGGTGGAGCCGTCAATCAGGATGACGTCGCGCACTTCATGCGCAGCATTTGAAGAAGCCGTAAGAAAAAACAAAAGAGCCCGTCAGGCCTGAAAACCTGACGGGCTCTTTGTTTTTATTTGGCTTTCAGCTGTCAGCCTTCAGCGGTAAAGAGCTGAAAGCTGATCGCTGACGGCTATCCTTGCAATTCGTCTTGCACCAAGTCTTCAGTCTCCGGCATGCCATAGGCGACATACTTGGCATAGGAGAGATAGATCATGGCGCTGTCTCTCATGGCTTTGGAGCCTTGCGACAGGCGGAAGACCTGATCTGGGTTATGAGATGGAGCTGCCCCCATCGTTTCCACGTGGCCTTGGAGGAGCAGAGTGAATCGCTCCATCGAATTCTCAACATCTTTGTAGGCTAATAAAATTGCATCTGTCATGGTTGTCCTCCTAATCGACATCAGCTTACACTATGCCTATGCAACCCTTCAACGAGAAGACATCATCCAGCCTGTCACCTGAAATTATTAGAACCCTGGCACGGGTGTCGTCCGAGCAAAGTCTCCAAGGTAACGCCTTAGCACAGGCGGTCGTCAACCTCTCTCGTCTTTTTACCACCGAACGCGCAGCATTGCCGCCGCGGTACTTGGATGATGCTGCCCATGCGGCTGCCTATGCATCGTATTTTCTTCCCGTGAATCTCTCCAAAATTCAAGTTTTGTTAGATGAGCTGCCCAGCGACGGCGAACGGGAAACCCCAGATCGTCCGATGGCAGTGCTTGACCTCGGCTGTGGTCCAGGAACTGGTTCCGTCGCCCTCTTGGACTGGCTGTGGCACCGCAGTCCTGAGCATGCGAAGTCTCTGTCGGTCCTGGCAACAGATGGTTCTCTCGCGCCGCTGCAGGACACGAAGAGATTGTGGGACGCCTATTGCCGGGAGGTTGGGATCTCCAGCGAAGGTCTCCGCTGTGTCGTGGGCAATCTCGAGCATCCGCTCAAAGGCGATCTGGGCAAACAGATTGTGCGTGGCGGGCCGTATGACCTCATTATCATGGCGAATTGTCTGAACGAAATGTTTCCGGTATCGGTCGACCCCCCTGCCGAACGTGCCACGGTTGTCGCGCAACTTCTCCCATTTCTCGCACCGCACGGAACGGTCATGATCGTTGAACCGGCGTTACGGCAAACAGCTCGTGCGCTACATCTCGTACGTAATCATCTGCTCAAAGAGGGCGTCTGCACGGTGTATAGTCCCTGCCTGCATGAGGGAGCCTGTCCTGCGTTAGACCGTCCAGACGATTGGTGCCATGAAGAGCGACCCTGGCAGACGCCTTCTGCGATTGCCGAGATCGATCGAGAGGTGGGGTTTATCAAAGACGCGCTGAAGTTTTCCTATCTGCTGTTACGGACAGACGGTCGTACCATTGTACCGCGGAGCCCACAGACGTTTCGGGTCGTGAGCGAATTGCGGGAATTAAAAGGCGATACGCGGGCATGGCTTTGCAACGAACTGGGCCGGTCGGAGGTTGGGCGACTCGACCGCGCCGCGTCTTCAGCCAATTCAGAATTGGAAGCTTGTCATCGAGGGGCGATTATTCGGCTCGAAGGGATACAGCGCAAAGAAGGGGCAGTTTTGGGGCGGATACCGGTAGAGGGAATGGTTGAGATAATACGGCCAGCCTAAGGTGAACTAGTCCGCTTCCGGTTCAGAATTCCCGTGCTGGTGACTCACCCGATCTTCGTCGAACATCTCAGCCATTTCCTCGGCCATCATGGCACTATCGTCTTGAATGGCAATGAGCGGGATTTCTTTTCTCACCCTAGCCGCTGGCTCAGGGGCAGGAGTTGCAGGAACGGCCGCTGGATCTTTTGGTATGTCACTCATGGCTAGAGTATACACGATGATAGGGGTGAAAAGGGGATCTATTCAAAGGCCTCCAGAGAGGAACGTTCAGGGAACGTATGCTGGCAGCTCGCGCAGGTCAGAAAGTAGATGGATTCCCGCACGGACATGGTAATACGGAAATTGAGAGTTACGCCACGGTGTTCGCAGGTCGGGCAGGACATCTCCTTGAGCCGGAAAGGGATGTCCGGTTGCGTGCGCTGGTAGAACTCCATATCCGTGTAGATCGGAAAGCTGTAGTAGCACTTCTTGCAGACGCCCCGCCATTCCCCATCCGCCTGCATAAAGCGTTGATCGACCCCGAAGCGTGACTCCTTACAGATCGCGCATTGAACGGTCTCGAGTCTGGTTTCAACTTCTTTGACGGTGAGGCTAGGCATTCAGCGGGCTCCTTGCGCAGAAATGCGCGATATCGTGTGGCTAGTATAACGTTCACGGAGAAGCGAGCGCAACGGGATCTATCAGGGATTTTTTCTTGACCTGATCACGGCGCCGCCTATACTGAGAGGCGATGCACTTTATTACCGAGACGCTCCTGGTTGGCAATATCAACGACGCGAGCGAGCCGCCGGCACAGGTCAGTGCGGTGCTCCTGGTCGCGGCTGAATTCACCACACAACCTCCCACATGGCTCTCCTCTGGCAGGATTCCGTTTTCAGAATATGCTGAAGCCGAACCCCTTCTATTGGATCGGGCCGTGAGCTGGGTCGAGCAGCATGCTTCTGACAATCGGGTGATGGTCTGCTGCCGTGCCGGAATGAGCCGGTCTGTATCGGTGGTCATGGCCTATCTCTGTTGCGTCCAGGGGATGGCCTATGCAGATGTCCTCAAATTGGTCACGACTCGCCGGCCTGGCGCCATGCCCCTTCCTAATTTGGAGAAAGCCATCACTCAGGTCCGGCTCCTTCGCCACACTCGCTCGACGGGCAAACCAGGTCTCGCGCCACGTCGAACCTCTGACTCCTAGTTCCAGTACCGAGTACGATCTTCCCCGCAACAGTTCTTCTTCCAGATTGCCTTTCGCGTGCGGCTCATGGCCTAATCCCCCTGATGAGAATGGGCGCGTCACGTGAGCAGGATCTCTTTCGATGCCGGAATTACCAGAAGCAGAGGCCGTCGCCCGTCAGATACGGGATCGTGTACTTGGCGCGCAACTCAGCGAGTGCCAGGTGGGCCGGGAAGATATTATTCGTGAAGGATTATCCACGCTCTCGTGGTATCGCGGTGCGCGGCTGGAAGATGTGGCGCGATATGGCAAGAGTGTGGCGCTGGGTTTCAGGAAAGAGGGTGAACGGCGGTACATCGTCGCAGAGCTCGGTATGACCGGCCTCTTGCTCTTTCACGCGACGAAGACGAAACATCCGCAGCATGTACATGTTCGCATGTCTTTCACTGGTGGCTGTGAGTCGGAGCTGCGCTACTGGAATCCCCGGCGGTTCGGGCGGATGTCCTTGCTGGATCAAGCGGGGCTCGATGCCTATCGTGCCCGCCGTTTTGGCGTAGATCCTCTGGTGGTATCGCGCGAGGAGTTCATCAGTCTGATGGAAGCCAAACGTGGCAGGCTCAAGCCGCTCCTGATGCATCAGCAAGTCATCGCGGGGATCGGGAATATCTATGCGAATGAAATTCTTTTCCGCGCCAGGCTCCATCCGAACCGCGAGGTGAATCGGCTGCGCAAGGCGGCGATCGTCACGCTCCATGAGACGATGCAATCGGTGCTGTGCGAGGCGATTTCTTGCGGCGGATCGAGCGTCAAGGATTTTTTCGCGCCGGATGGCACGGAAGGTCAATACAAGCGTCGTCACCTCGTCTATGGCAAGGAAGGGCAGCCCTGTCCCAACCTCTGTGGACGAACAATTATCCGTCTGCAAAGTGAACGAAGCTCGTTTTTTTGCCCAGCCTGCCAATCAAATCGACTCCGGTGATAATTCTTGCCCGAGCCATGTAGGAGGCTTCGGGCCGTACGGCACATTTTCTCCCATGCTTTCATTGGCTTATGAGCGATATGCGCCAAGAGTTCTTATCGATAGGCCTTTTGAGCCAATGGGCTTAGTTCCTCTGGTGTATTGAGTCGCCCAACCGATTTCGTTAGAATCCTCCTCCTTTACAATTGTTTCTCACCATTCTGAAGGAGTGACGTCATGGCGAAGGTGCTTGAAGGTCCCGGGATGGGGCTGATGAAGAAGTGGGGTATCACGGTCCCCAACTATGTCGTCGTCACTTCGGTTGACGAACTGACGAAGCTCGGCCAAGCGAATGAATGGCTGAAGAAATCCAAATTGGTAGTCAAGGCGCATGAGGCGCTCGGCTCCCGGTTCAAGCTCGGTCTGGTGAAGGTCGATCTGGATTTCAAGGCGGCGGAAGCGGCCGCGAAGGAGATGCTCGGCCGCCAAGTCGGCAGTATCACCGTCTCGCAAGTCATCGTGTCTGAAATGATCCCCCACAAAGAAGAATATTATTGTGCGGTGAAGTCTACTCGTGAAGGGACGGATATTCTGGTCGCCAACTGTGGCGGCATTGAAGTCGAATCGAATTGGGAGCGTGTGAAGCGCTTGGCTTTGGAAGTCGGGCAGCAGCCTTCGGCGGACGCGCTCGAGAAGGTGGCCAAGGACGCGGGTTTTACCGGTCCGCTCGTGAAGAAGATGGCGGATTTTGCCGGCAAAATGTTCGCCTGCTTCGACAGTGAAGATGCGCAGTATTTGGAAGTGAATCCCGTGGTTCTGCGCGAACAGGACAGCGAATTGATTGCCTTGGATGCGGTCACGCTCCTCGACGGCGATGCCAAGTTCCGGCATCCTGATTGGAACTTTGCCTTTGCGGCAGAATTCGGTCGCGCCTATTCCAAGCACGAAATGGAAGTCATGGCGGTCGACTCCAAGATCAAAGGGTCAGTCAAATTCATCGAGATTCCCGGCGGCGATACGGCGATGCTCCCGGCAGGCGGTGGCGCCAGCGTCTATTATTCCGATGCCGTCGTGGCGCGCGGTGGTAAGCTCGCCAACTACGCTGAGTATTCCGGCGATCCACCGGATTGGGCGGTTGAAGTCTTGACCGACAAGGTTTGCTCATTGCCAGGGATCAAGAACATCATCGTCGGCGGGGCGATTGCCAATTTCACCGACGTGGTGAAGACCTTCGGCGGCATCATCAACGGATTCCGCAAGGCAAAGTCGGAAGGGAAGCTCAAGGGCGTGAAGATCTGGGTGCGTCGCGGAGGCCCGCGAGAGAAGGAAGGGCTCGACGCGATGCGCGCGCTCAAGGACGAAGGATTCGATATCAACGTCTTCGATCGTAATACGCCGCTCACCGACATCGTTGATAAGGCACTGCAAAACAAGTGATCAGTGATTAGTGATGCGTGATCGGGTGAGTTGATTACCCATCACGCGTCACACATCACCCATCACGGTTTTTTAAGAAGAGGGAGATCCCGATGAGTATCCTGGCAAATAAAGATACCTATGTGGTCATTCAGGGCGGCGTCGCCGGTGTGAACGCCGCGCGCCGGATGGCCGAGTTTTGCTACCTGATCAAACGCTCGCTGAACGTGCTGGCCTTTGTCTATCCTCCTGATGCCGGCAAGACACATGAAATTCCATACGGCAGCGGCCTGGTGACCGTCCCCATCTATAAGACTGTCGCGGAAGCTACCAAGAACCATTCCCAGATCAACACCAGTCTCGTGTACATCGGTGCGGATCGGGCGCTGAAGGGCGGGATGGAGGCCTTGGACGATTCACACATCAAGGTGGTCTCCATGATCACCGAGGGCGTGCCGGAAAAGGATGCCAAGATCCTGGGCCGCCATGCGACCAAGCTCGGGAAGGTGTTCAACGGTCCCTCGTCGATCGGTATTGTGTCGGCCGGCTCCTGCCGCCTGGGTGTGATCGGCGGCGCGTTCGACAACCTGGTGCTCTCGAAGCTCTATCGCGAAGGTTCCTTTGGCGTCATCACCAAGTCGGGCGGTCTTTCCAACGAAATTATCTGGATTTGCTCGCAGTTTGCCGACGGCATCACGACCGCCATCGGAATTGGTGGCGATGCCTATCCGGGAACCGACTATGTGAGTTATCTCGAGATGTTCGAGAACGATCCCCAGACGAAGGCGGTCATCATCGTCGGCGAAATGGGTGGCGATCTCGAAGAGCGGGCCGCCGAGTGGTATGGCGCCAAGAAGCGGCGCGTGAAGTTGATGGCCGTCGTCTCCGGATTCTGCCAGGAAAGTTTACCGAAGGGCATGAAGTTCGGCCACGCAGGCGCCAAAGAAGGCTTGAAGGGCGAAGGGTCGGCTCGTGCCAAATCCGACGCCTTGAAAAAATCCGGCGCGATTGTGCCGGCCACGTTCGGAGCCTTGGGTCCGGCGATCAAGGTAGCCTATCAAGAGATGTTGAAGTCAGGTCAGGTCAAGGAACCGGTTGAGCCTGCGTCATTGCCGAAGTTGCCGAAGACGATTGAAGCGGCCATGAAGGCGGATGAAGTCATGGTGCCCCCGCTCATCCGTACCACGATCAGCGATGACCGCGGCGACGAGCCCTGCTACGACGGGTACCCGGCCTCCGAGCTGATCAATAAAGGCTACGAAATCCCCCACGTCGTGGGACTGTTGTGGGACAAGCGGCTGATTTCCAAACAAGAAGCTGAGATTATCAA
>VFKF01000318.1 GCA_009885705.1 Nitrospira sp.
GCACGAAGAAGGGGATCACGATTCTCTTCAAGGAAGACGGCGTCCGCCCGATGGGGCGTACGGCGCACGGGGTACGAGGTATTACGCTGGAGGAAGGCAACGAAGTCATCGGCATGGAAACCATCACCCCCGACTCCACCACCCAAATCCTCACAGTCACGGAGGGCGGCTACGGAAAGCGCACGCCGGTAAGCGAGTATCGCGTCCAGGGGCGCGGGGGGAAGGGCATCATCAGTGTGAAGACCAATGAGCGCAACGGACTGGCCGTCGGGTTCCTGCAAGTCCGGGACGGCGATGAAATCATGCTGATGGCGGCTCACGGCAAAGTGCTTCGGTGCAAGGTGGATGAGTTCCGCGAGATCGGCCGCAATACGCAAGGCGTTCGCATCCTCGATCTCGATGGCGAGGGCGACCGGGTCGTCGCTGTCGCTCGGTTGGCGGAAGCGGTTGAAGTGCTTCCTGAAGAGGGTAGCGCATAAGGAGCCGCGCGGCGTTATCCTCTTTGCCATGCACGAACAGGATGCTTCTTCAACGACCCCTTCCGGACCTCAGCCGAAGAAGCCGCTGGACATTGTCGTCAAGTTGGCCCTCGGGGTGCTTATCGGATCCTTCGCCTTAATCTGGGGCGGGATGTATCTGAGCCGTCCGGATCGGTCGATCCCTCCTTTTAGTATCGGATCTCAAGAAGAGACGGCCGTTGCGATTCATGTCCCCTCGTGGACGAGCGATCAGGAAATCGAAACGTTGATCGAGCGCTTCCGCAAAGTCGGCCGCGAATCGAGAAATTTCGGGTCGCTCAAAGTGAGGCCGACGACGCCGGACGATCCGACCAACCGCTACCGCCGACTCACCCTTTATATCTTTTCTCTCGATGCCTGGGCAGATCCGATGATGCTGCACAAGTATTTGACCGGTGAAGATCGGGATGTGCGCGACGGGTTTCGAAAGGCTTTACGGGGCCTGTATCAGATCACGGAGTCGGACGAGGAAGGGCGGATCGGTCCTCTGCTTGAGGGTCCTGAGTCGCCGGCGACGAAAGTCTATGCCCACCAGCTTTTCAAGGGACCGCTCAACGAGCCTTTGGACCAGGCGGTTGAGCCAGTGCCTGCGCCATGAGCTGCGCCAGGTGATTGCGGAGCTCCGGGTCTTGAATCGTGGTCACATGGTCCGAGATCTCTGCGAGTAGCGCGTCGCTCGGTGGGATAGATGGCGCGTGATGCGCTTCTGGCAACGCGGCAGCACGATCGACTTTCGGCAACGTCCCTACCCGCAAGACAATGTCCGTAATGAGTTCAGAACCGACTACGTTGTTCAGCTTCTCGATAAGCGTCGGTTTGAGGAAGGTGAGTTGGTGGAGCCAGACACTGTTGTGAACTAAGAGGTAGAGCTTCTTGTATCGAATCTGATCGGGCCAGGTATTCGAGGCCATGGGTTCCCCGACGATGGAGACCCAATTCCGCCGCAAACGGCTTTCGAGCAGCATGGATTCGAATCCAAGACGGCGAACCAGTCCTTCGAGGACGCTGGATACTGAATCGTTGGAGCTAAGTCCACCCATGGCGTCATCATAGCAAAATCGGTTGGGGCAATCAGCAGCCAGCTCCCGGTTATATTCGGATTATCTTTTCCTGGTATTCTAGAGCAAATGTTGTTCGCGCTTATATTTTGGCAATGAAAGTCTGACGCCTGATGGGGAAAGAGAGAGAGAGCTTCGAGCGGCCGGTGGTCACGAACCGTAAGGCGTACCACGACTACTTCATTGAAGAGAAGTTCGAGGCTGGTATCATGCTCCAGGGCACGGAGGTCAAGTCGCTCCGTGAGGGGCGCGTGAACCTGTCGGATAGTTATGCCAGCGTCAAGGGCAACGAGATTTTTCTCCACCATTGCCATATCAGTCCCTACAGTCATGGCAATATTTCGAACCACGAGCCGCTTCGCACCAGAAAGCTGCTTCTCCATCGCAAAGAGATCAACAAGCTTCTCGCGAAGACGAAACAGCAAGGACTCACCCTCATTCCGCTTCGCATCTACTTTTCTAACCGGGGCTTAGCCAAGGTTGAAATCGGATTGGCAAAAGGCAAGAAGCAGCATGATCGCCGCGAATCTGACAGAGAGCGCGAGGCTGGCCGCGAAGTGGAACGGGCGATGAAAGGGTCGCGTCACGATTAATTCGTACGGATCCGTTTCCTGCCATCTCCCTCGAACCGATTGATCCCACTCACAATTTTCCTAAGAAACCAGGAGGCGTATTTTCTCTCTTGACATTGTACTAACTAGGACTAATATAATCGACAGGTCGGGCGGGGCAATGTCCGGCAATGGGACGGAGCGGTCAGACCATTCAAGGGGGTTCGCGATGCGGCAATTATTTTACACAGACAATAGCTGGGCCGGTCTTATTCTCCGTGTGACGCTCGGATTGGTGATGTTCCCGCATGGAGCGCAGAAGTTGTTGGGTTGGTATGGCGGGTTCGGGTTCACCGGAACCATGGGGTTCTTCACGGAGACCATGCACTTGCCCTGGATCGTCGCCTTCTTGGTGATCGTGGGAGAGTCCTTCGGCAGTGTGGCGCTGTTACTCGGGCTGTTGACGCGTTTCACGGCGGCGAGTTTCATCGTGATCATGCTAGGGGCCATCACGACCTCGCATCTCTCGAACGGATTCTTCATGAACTGGTTTGGGAAACAGGCCGGCGAAGGATATGAGTATCATGTGTTGGTGATCGGCATCGCCCTGGCGTTGCTCATCACAGGCGCGGGCCGATGGTCAGCGGATCGAATCATCACTGAGAAGTTGTAACGATTGTCTGGCAAAGGAGGCTGCATCATGTTCGTTGTTGTCGGTGCCACAGGGAATACGGGATCAGCGGTCGTCGAGACCTTGCTCAATCGGAAACAGCCGGTACGAATCGTGGTGCGCTCGGCTGAGAAGGCTGCATCATGGAAAGTGAAAGGGGCGGAGGTTGCGGTTGCTTCATTGGAGGATGTGCCGGCGATGACGAAAGCCTTAGAAGGCGCGTCGGGTCTCTATCTGCTGGTTCCGCCAAACTACGGGGCAACGGCCTGGCTCTCCGAACAACGGCAACGGATGGATCAGGCCGCGGAAGCTGTGAAGGCCAGCGGAGTCCCGCACGTCGTCTTCTTGTCGTCAATCGGCGCCCACATTGCGAAAGGCACGGGGCCGATCCAGGCCGCTCGTTATGGCGAGCAGGCGCTCGGGGCTGTGGCCAAACATCTGACCGTCCTGCGTCCCTGCTATTTCATGGACAACTGGGCACCGGGAATCGGCATGGCGAAGGGCCAAGGCGTTCTGCCGACCTTCATCGCGCCGACGGCGAAGGTGCCGATGATTTCGACCAAAGACATTGGTCGAATGGGCGCGGAACAATTGATGGCAGGCGGAAAGGGCCGGCAAGTTATCGAACTGGCGGGGCCTGAAGAGTACAGTCCCAGTGATGTAGCTGTCGCGCTGGGGCAGATTCTTGGAACAGCAGTTTCGGTTCAGCATGCGCCTCTGAGTGCGGTGGTCCCCACGTTTACGTCGTTTGGATTTTCAGACGAAGCCGCGAAACTGTTTGAAGAGATGTATACCTCATTCTCCACAGGGGCGATTGGGTACGAACAGCCCGCATCGCTTGTCCGCGGGACGGTGAGTATCGCTGCCGCCATGAGGAATATGGTGTAACTGGGAGGGGGACACTATGGCCACGCAGACAATCGTCGCAAAAGGAATCGTAGGTCTATTTCAGCCCCGTTCGACTCATATGGTCGGTGACGGATTTCCCGTGCGGAATCTCTTCCCCAGCAACGAGCTCGATCGAGAGGTCAGTCCCTTTCTCATGCTCGACTATGCCGGGCCGCAGTACTTTACCCCGACCGACCATCCTCGCGGCGTGGGAGAACATCCTCATCGGGGTTTTGAAACCGTGACGATCGTGTACGAAGGCGTTCTGGCGCATCGGGACTCTGCCGGAAACGCAGGCGTGATCGGTCCCGGCGATGTGCAATGGATGACGGCCGCATCCGGCATCGTTCATGAAGAACTGCACGAAAAGGAATGGGCCAAGAACGGCGGGACGTTGCATGCCATTCAACTGTGGATGAACCTCCCGGCTGCGTCGAAAATGTCGGCGCCCGGTTATCAAACGATTCTCAATGTGGATATTCCGGTCGTCCTGCTTGACGCTGGCGCCGGTCGATTGCGGGTCATTGCCGGATCGTTCCAGGGACAGAATGGCCCGGCGCGGACCTTCACGCCGGTTGAGCTCTACGATCTCGCATTGCCGGCCCGACAGAGCACGACATTGACGTTTCCCGAAGGGCACAATGCCTCGTGCTTTGTCTTGCAGGGTCGTGCCTCCGTCAACGGATCACCAGCGGCTGGGGAAGCTGAACTGATTGTGTGCCACAGACATGGCTCGCAGGTCACGATTGCCGCTCAAGAAGAGAGCCGCCTCCTGATCATGGCCGGAGCGCCTATCGAGGAACCGATTGCCCGCTATGGTCCGTTTGTGATGAACAGCAAGGCGGAGCTGGTTCAAGCTGTAAACGATTATCAA
>VFKF01000074.1 GCA_009885705.1 Nitrospira sp.
AACCAAGGGCGCGAGTCCCTGATGATACTTGCCGATCACGCTTAACAGCTCGGCTTTCTCCTGAGCGCCGTGCCGCTCCTTGAAATACCCCAGAATGTGCTGGAGCACGTTCACGTGCTTGCGCACCGTCGCCTTCATGGCCAAGGCTTTCATGAACAGTTCGCCATACCGGCTTGCAAGCTCCTTGGGACGATACCGTTCCGCCTGACCGACGAGCCGCCCGAGGACTTGGTACTGCTGCGGGCTATGGGCCAACACCAGATATTTGTGGATCGTGTGGAACTGTACCAGGGCCTGCCTCGTCACTCCGGTCTGTAGAAGATCCTGATACCGTCGATAACAAAACACGCGTTCGATAAAATTCTCCCTGAGCGGCGCATCACAAAGCCGCCCTTCCTCCTCGACCGGGATCAGCGGAAACTGCTCGATAAAAGCCCTGGCGAACAGCCCGACTCCATTCCGGTTGGGCATCCCCTGCTCATTGTAGATACGCACTCGCTCGATGCCGCAGCTCGGCGAACCCTTTTTAAAGACATACCCGGATAGATCCAGCTCCTCGAGTTCCTTGATACGATTCTCGGTCATCTTCTCGACCGCGCCTGTGTGATCTGTCCCGCTCTTGATCGTCACAAGCCGTGGATGATGAGGATCGCCAATCAGCCGCATTGCTTCCCTGGGCGTCCCGAGACCGGCTTCTACCTCAGGGCAGACCGGAACCCACTCCACATATTGACCCAACACATCGGTCAGAAAACCGTCCCGCTTATGTCCCCCATCGAACCGGACTTCGTCTCCCAGGAGACAACGGCTGATCCCAAGACGGAGCGCCAGAGTCGTCATCTCGTCACCAATTGTTTGCCGAGGGCCAAATATTCCTCGCGGGCTTGCCGATGATCCACGATGGGCGAAGGATAGTCTCTGCCAATACGGCATCCGGCCAGGGCCTGTTCGTCCTGGTTCATCAGATGCGGCGCATGAATCCGGTCCGTCTGAACGGCGGCAAGCTCCGGGACATATTGCCGAATGTAGGCGCCGTCTGGATCGAACTTCCTGCTCTGCAGCATTGGATTGAAAATTCTATACCCCGGCATGGAGTCCGTCCCGGTCGCGGAGGCCCATTGCCAATTGCCGTTATTGGCCGCAAGATCGGCATCGATGAGCTGCTGCATAAAATAGCGCTCCCCGCTTTGCCAATCGATCCGGAGGTCCTTGATGAGAAACGACGCCACGACCATGCGCACGCGATTGTGCATCCACCCGGTCTGGTTCAGCTGCCGCATGCCGGCATCCACCAACGGATACCCGGTCTGTCCTCCACACCAGGCGGCGTAGAGGCGATTCCACTCCGCTCCCGCCGGACGGGGTCGCGGCAATCCATCCTTGCTCTTGAACGGGCCGGAGGCGACGTGAGGAAAGGCGGACAAGATTTGTTGGAAAAATTCCCGCCAGATCAATTCGTCGATCCAGGTGAGCAGGTCGCGACGCGAGACGGGGCCGCCTGCCGCGAGCGTACCTAAGGCTGCATGCACGGCGGTTCGCACCGAAATTGTCCCGAACCGGAACTGGGGAGACAGTTTAGATGTCCCGTCGATCGCGGGAAGATTCCGTCCTTCAACGTAGCGATGGACGGGACCGTCGAGAAACCAGCGGAGCCGCCGCTGTGCCTCCTTCTCTCCCGGCTTGATCGACAAGGGAACGTTCTGATAGCCGAGATCTTCCACCGTCGGCAGCGCAACGCTGGGCGACAAGGTGCCGGTTCGCTGTTTTCGCAGCCTGGCAGGGGAGGGGAGGAGCCGCGGGGTCGCGGCATGCCACTTCGTCCACCATCGGGCGCGATAAGCGCTGTATCGCTGCAACGGATCTCCCGTCGCCCCTCGGATCTCCTCGGCCTCAAAGACCACATGGTCCTTGAACGTGCGAACCACCACTCCCTGGGCCATGAGTGCCTGCTGAACCTTCCGGTCTCGTTGGATCGCCGCCGGCTCGTAATCGCGATTCCAGTAGATCACATCGGCCTTGACGTTCTCGATGAAACGGAGCACCTCCTCGATCTGATTCCCCCGCCGCCATTGTAGAGAAAGTCCTCGCTCGGCCAGGGTACCGGCCAGTTCTACCAGACAGGAGACCATGAACGTCACGCAAGACGAGCCGAATTGTCCGGAACGCAGGAGGGGATCGTCGAAGACGAAGAGCGGGATCACCTCGTCGCAGTCTGCGCAGGCGGCAGTGAGCGCCGGTTGATCGTGCAATCGCAAATCCCGTCTGAGCCAGACAACCCCTTTCATCAGTGCGTCTCCTCCGAAACCCTCTGGTGATGCTTCGCGGCTTGGTCTTCGTCTGTAAACAGAGCCCGTCTCCAGATGACATAGGCCACAAACAGTATCGTCGTGACCATGAATCCCGATCGAACCGGATGAAAGCCGAACGACAGTTGATTCATGGTCTCACTCACAAGACCGAATCCCGCATAGGCCAGGCTCAGTCCCCAGGCCCAGGGCCTCAGCCAGAGGAAGCCATAACCGATGAGCAGGTGTACGGCAGGCGAGTGGAGCTTCACGAGGTACGACGAGGGGCCGGTCACGGCCACCCCGAACAGCTTGAAGGCATAGGAGGGAAACAGGGCGATGACGACCAGATCGACCGTGCCGAAGATCAGAAAGAGTCCACCCAGTATTTTGACATCAAGGCCGACTCTGTTTGTGCGCATCATTACCTCCCTCAGACGGAAGCCGACCGTTCAACGTTCGACTCGCTTCAACGCCATGCGTCCGGCATACCGGTCCACCAGGTCTGTGGGTTTGCCGTACGCCATTGAGTCTGTTGCTGCCACAGCCGATCACTTTCGCTCTTGTTCAGCCTGGTGGCCATCGCCGCACTCACGTCAGCCTGTTGCTGGACGCTGGTCTGAATCATTTCCTTCGCCATGCGGGCCAGCCCACCGGGGGGATCGATCAAATCCTGCGGATCTTTGTAGGCCAGATTCAGATGCAACTGCTCGACGGTGTTCCATCGCTCCTCTTTAGACAGATGGTCTAAGTAGGCATCGATCGCATGGAACACATAGGTCACATGGATATAGGCCTCGACGGAAGGTGCGTTGTCGATTTCTTTCTGGCAGGCCTCCAGTGCTCGACGATAATCGCCGGCCATCATGTAGATATTCGCTTTCATCAGGCTGGTCCGAGGCGAGCCGGCCACAGCGGCGGCTGGTTCCCCGAACGCAGGTCCCCCTCCAAGCATGACCAGGAGTCCAAGCACTGCGACCGTCTTCAGGCTATTGAGCATGAGTCACCCCTATCGTGCCGGACTGCCATGTGATCCCATTTCGCCCTTATAGAGTTTCTCGCTGCCGATGCGTGTGATCGCAAGCTCGCGCAGGGCCCCATCTCCTTTCACGCCCAGCTTCACCAGGGTACCGGCTTCCCCGCGCACCATCTTCACGACCTGCTCATAGGTCTTCCCGGTGACCGCCGCACCGTTCACCGTGAGCACTTCATCTCCATGCGTGAGTCCTGCCTGCTGAGCCGGACCCTCCGGATGGACATGGGCCACGTACAACGCAGCCGGATCGCCGATCCGTTCTGCTCCGACATGCAACGAGACGCCGATCACCCCGTTCGGCAGATTGGCCTCATCTCCGTGCGGTCGACTCATATCACTCTTAGCCGGGTCCTGCCCCTCCGCAGCCGGCACCTGACTCGTGCCGCCAGACAGAGCACAGAGAGCGGTGAGAAAGAAGATTGCGGCCATGTTGTGTCTGTTCCTGTTCATCTGATTCCCTCCTTGTGAGCTAGAGTCTTTGCGCTAGCCACAGCAGACAGAGTCCTACGAGTAACACCATCGAGTTCAGATAGATCGACCGTTGGTGCAATCGATTCCACGTGTGTTGCAGTATGGGATCGACAGTCCCACGCGATTCCTGCTCCTTGAGCCGATCTCTCATGGCGTTGCTCTGCGGGGTCAGGGGAGCACGGCAATAGGTTTCGGCGGCCAGGATGATCAACCACATTGCGGCAATGAGATGCCGAGCCGGATTCGCGTCTGGCATCATCCCCAAACTGGTCACGGAGACCACTCCTACGATCGCGGCACCCATTCCAAGTGCATAGTAGGCAGGAAATAATTGACGAACGACCGTACTGAAGGATTCTCGTTCTAGCGTCTTCGCAAGGATCGGCGCGACCACGAACGACAAGAGCACCACCTTGCCGACAAGTACAGCGACGGCCAGCATGTGCACATAGGAGATTAGCGAGACCATGTCACACCCTCCCTCATCGCTTCGTCAGGATTGCCCGCAAGGCCGGTTCCAGCGTCGGATAGTGAAAGACGTAGTCACCTGAGAGGGCCTTCGCCGGATGGACCCGTTGGCCCGTGGTCATGAGTGTCCCCAGCTCACCTAATGCCAGGTGTAACGCAAAGCCTGGCACGGGAAGCCAGGAAGGCCGATGGATTGTTTGTCCGAGCACCTCGCAGAACCGGTTCATCCTGACTGCCTCTGGCGCCACCGCATTGACGGGACCAGAGATGCTTGGTGTTGTGAGCAGCCATTGGATCAAACCGATGTGATCGCGCCGATGGATCCAGGACACCCATTGAGTCCCCGGCAGGATCGGGCCGCCCGCAAAGAGCCGGAACGGCAACAGCATCTTCGGCAAGGCCCCGCCGTCTTGTTCGAGCACCATTCCGGTCCGCAACATGACGACTCGCACACCGAACTCCGCAGCTCGCAGCGCCTCTGCTTCCCAGGCGAGACAGAGATCGGCCAGAAAGCCTTGGCCGCGCGCAGCACCCTCATCCAGCATATGATCGTCGCAGGCTCCGTAGTAGCCGATGCCGGAGGCATTAATCAGCATGCGAGGTTTGGAGGACCGGCGTGACATGGCTGCGACCAGCAGACGAGTGGTCAGGACCCGGCTTGCCGTGAGGAGCCGCTTGCGGGCATCGGTCCAGCGTGCATCGGCAATGGGCGCACCGGCGAGATTGATGACCGCATCGGCCCCTTCGAGAGATTGCTCCCAGGCCCCCGTCTCTGTGCCATTCCACTCGATGGCCGCCACAGCGGAGCCGAACAACCGTTGCGCCTCTTCCTTCCTTCTCGTGAGGAGCGTGACCTGATGCCCCTCCTGAACGAGGGAGGCGCATAAGGGCCGACCGATGAAGCCCGTTCCGCCCGTGACAACAATGTGCATGGCTCATCTCCTTACGCGGTGCCGACCATTCGTTAGTCGCCTAGCTGCCTGTTGTTCTTAGGGCCGCTCCGATGTGGCTCACAGGACTCTCCACGATCGACCCGTTGCGCATATTTTCTCTGCTTCGTACCGTGCAAGAGATCCGGCGTCTGGTTTAGTCGGTTCCGAAGAATGACCGGATCGACGACCTCCCCACAACTGGTGCAACGCAATCCCGTGATGCCGATTTGACCGGTATCGTCCTGAAGGTCCAGATAATATTCTGTGACCAGCAAACCCCCGCAGCGCATACAGATGCGGTTGCCGGATGGCCGGGGGAAGGGCAGAGGATTGTTCGGTCTCCCATTCGATGCCACGGGAACCCTCGCTGGCGATCAGAAGAGTCAACAGACTGCTCCTTACTTGATTCGAGGCCTACCCGATCCGGTCTGCCGCCGCACCGCGACAGCCGTTCTCCATGATGCGGCACTTGCCCAATAACGTAACGCCACCAGTGCGATTGCACACAGGATCATCTGGTCCATGCGATCCTCCTCATTCTGTAACAAGCCTCTTGTGTATACTGAGGAGACAGGTCCCTCCCGATGGAGGGAGCTGTCTGCCTCAGCGGGAGACGCCGTGCGGAGTCGCGGCGCCACCCTGATGGGAACAAGAAACCGGCCTCCGTGTTTCCGTTGTGCGCAGCATGTTTCATCGCGTCACCACTCGACTGCTTACTTTTGCTGGACCTGGCCTTCGAGACCCCGGACACAGCGAAAGCCTGTCCCATGGGTCTGCAGCGCGAATCCGCCTCGCCCGCGGGCCGTCGTCGTAATGTCCGAGATCGGGCTATGCCAGGATCCGCCGCGAATCGACCGTACGACACCCTTTTTGTCAGGACCCTGCGGATTTCGATCCGGCGCATGCTGGTAATATTCAGGGTCATACCAATCCTGCACCCATTCTCGTGCATTGCCAGACATGTCCTTCACGCCGTAGGGTGAATCGCCGCCGGACAAGGACCCGACCGGATGTAATGTTTTCTCTTCTTCCCACTCACGATCGAAGTTCGCCCACTTCGATGTCGCTGGTTCGTTGCCCCAGGGAAACAGCCGGCCATCGGTGCCGCGAGCGGCCTTCTCCCATTCCGCTTCCGTCGGGAGCCGTTTCTTGGCCCAACTACAATAGGCCTTGGCGTCGTACCAGGTGGCCTGCACGACCGGAAGTTGTTCGATCCCCTTCACGGATGAGAGCGGGCCGGTGCCATAGGGGTTCGGAGGGCTTCGATGGCCTGTGGTGGCCACGAACGCCAGATACCGTTCATTGGTCACTTCAACCTGATCGATCGCAAACTCGTCGAGGTACACCGATCGCTGCGGCCATTCATCTGCCCGGCCTTTGCCTTCCGGATTCCCCATCAGAAATGCGCCAGCCGGAATCGTCACCATAGGGATCTGGTCGAGCTCCTTGGCTACCGGCGCAGCTGCTACGGCAGGTACAACGGCACAGGTTAGGGCCATCATTGCCACCATACTTCTCCAGCCGGTTTCTCTCCTCCTCAGACCTTGTGTCATTTCTTCTGCTCCTTGCTCCCCTCGATGGCCTTGGTGGTATGGGCTTTGACTTGGCTTACAAGACGCTGTACTTGACGCTTGTTTCCTCGCTCGGCTGCTTCTTGCGCCTGGGTGATGAGGGTCCTGGCTTCGTGCAGGTGTTCTTCAATGTCTGCCTGCAGGGCAGGGGACGCGACCGTTCCACCTAACGCGGCGCGGTGATAGACCTCCCACGCATGGTCCACATCATGCTCGGCCTCATGCACTGCCTTCGCACTCTCCGGGTGAGGGTGCCGGGCAGGATCGATGGGACCTGCCTGTAGGGGTGAGGCCCCGAGTAGCGCGATGAGGACAATCCCTGAAAGACAAATTTTGTCGTGTGTCATAGCTGCCCCTCCGTCACGATCAAACCATGAGCAAAAACCGTTTCACCATTTCCTCACGACCGCTTCATCGACTGTTCAATAAGCGAGTGAAGTTCCAGCAATTCGATATTCTTGGGATCGATGGCCAACCCCTTGGTTACCGCCTGCTTCGCTTCCGTAAACCGTTCTCGTCCCATGTCCACCAAGGCTGCGATGTAGCTGTCCCTGATTTGCTGTTCGATTTCCGGTGGAGCGCTCTTGGCACAGCGGAAGCCTAGGCCAACGCCATAGCTGTTATTGAGTGGGTGATTCCAGAACCGGTGCGTCGCTCTGACGGTACCTTCTGGCGCGATCCACGAGCCGCCACGAATGACGCGTTTTTCACCGACCGTGAGCCGGTCCACGTAGGTGCCCGTACCGCCAATCCAGACGGGCTTGGCTGGACCGTTCGGATTCACCATGGTCTCAAGTTTTCCGTAGTAGCGGGGGTCATACCAGTCGGAGACCCACTCGAACACATTGCCTGCCATGTGATAGGCGCCATAGTAGCTGGCTCCCTCCGGATAGGAATCCACCGGCATGGTCGCGTCGTGATTTTTGCCATAGTTGACTTTTGCCGGATCGAAGTCATTGCCCCAGGGATAGAGGTTGGCCTTGGGGCCACGAGCTGCCTTTTCCCATTCCGCTTCCGTTGGAAGCCGCTTGCCGCGATATTCACAGAACGATTTGGCGTCGTCCCAATTCACCCCGACCACTGGCTGCCCCGGCTTATTCAAGCGAGGATCGTCCCAGTAGGCCGGAGCCGGATGGCCTTTCGTCTTGACGAATTCCCCATAGTCCTTGTTCGAGACTTCGTAGGTATCCATGAGGTATGAATCCAAGAACACCATGTGTGAGGGACCTTCGTCGTTCAACGCCTCGGCGGACCAGGGACCCTTCATCCTCCTGTCATACGCCGTGGGTTTCTTGCCTGAGTCCACAGGCGCCTCCTTGTCGATTCCCATCACCGATGGCCCTTGTCCGATATAGACCATATCCTTGGGGAGGAAGGATTCTTCGGCATAGCTTGTTCCGGCCAGCATCGTTACGCCCGTCATCAAGACCGTCGCCATTAATGTTCTCGATCCATTCATGTCAGACCTCCTGTCACGACGAGTGCCCTCGGAGGGGGACGGCATTGCCGTCCCCCTCCCATCAGTCCTGCAACTATTTCTTCTTCATGCTCTTCTTGATCAGGTCGCGAGTCGTCAGGTATTCCTTGTTGCCCGGCTCCGACGCCAAGGCCTTCTCAATGGAGGCCATCGCATCGGTATTCTTCTCGGCACCCATCGCGACTAATGCCTGAATGAAGGCGTCGCGGCCTGCTTGCATGGCTTCGTCGGACACCGTCTGTGCCGACTTCGCGCAACGGAACCCAAGGCCGACCCCATAAGAGTTATTGTCCGGTTGATTCCAGAACCGATGGCTCGTATGGAGGGAGCTTTCAGGCGCGAGCCAGGAACCGCCGCGCAGCACGCGGACCGGGCCCTGGTTGGCGAAGTTGTAGCCCTTCTCGGCGCCACGTGGATTCAGGGCAGGGCTCTCCTTATAGAACTTCTGGTCATACCAGTCCTCCACCCATTCGAACACGTTCCCCGCCATGTTATAGACTCCGAACCCGCTCACACCTTCCGGGTAGGAATCCACCGGGGTGGTATGGCCGACATTCTGTCCATAGTTGGCTTTCTTCGGATCGAGTGTATGGCCCCAGGGATAATGGTTGTCGCCTTGCGGACCCTTGGCCGCCCGCTCCCATTCTGCTTCCGTCGGAAGCCGCTTCGCGTCCCACTTGCAGAAGGCGCTGGCGTCAGTCCAGCTCACACCGACCACCGGCTGATTGGCTTTGCTGAGCCGCGGATCGTCCCAATAGGCTGGAGCCGGGTGACCAGTGGCTTTCATGAACTCTTTGTACCTGGTGTTCGATGCTTCGAACTTGTCGATCAGATAGGCATCGAGTACGACCTGGTGCCTGGCCTCATCTGAATGGTGGCTGCTCCCCATGGTGAACTCACCCTTTGGGATGAGCACCATGTCCTTGTCGCTACTTGGCATGTCCGCCGCACCGGCGACGGATATGGCCCCCGCCATCAATGCCACTCCCAATCCACCCTGAAGCACCCTGAGACTCCGCATGAGAAACCTCCTTGGTTAAAAACCACCAGGACCGTCCTGGGGCTCTATATATTTTGCTCGCTTGATTGTTGAGACTCAACTCTAGAGTTCAGCACTTTTGCCGAATGAGCCGGCATCAGCTCTCGCCTGGTTCCTCGATTGCGCAAAATGACGGGATCGACAACCTCCCCACATTGCACACAGCGTTTCGCGGCGAACTCCAACTCACCAGTGCTGTTCAGCAAATCCATGCAGAAGTCGCTCACCATGAGCCCGCCGCATCTGCTGCATGTCGAGTGATGTTGGATGACCGAAGAGGCGCTGTAATTTGCGGGCTGTTCAACTCTTGTTTTCTCCGCCATCGCTCTTGCCATGATCACCTCCACAGGATTGATGTCCAATGTTAGAAGCAAGTATGTCTAACGTATAAACCATGTTGTCCAATGTGTCAAGTGTTATATTGAAAAATATTTGACAAACATTGGACATTCTAATATAATGAACCTGTAATAATGAATACTCATAGAATTCATAGAGTTGCAAAGCTCACCGGTCTCTCGAAGGATGTCATTCGCGTCTGGGAGAGGCGGTATGGGCTTGTCAAGCCTTCACGAAGCTCCAATCGCTATCGTGAATATAGCGACGAAGAGGTGGCACTCCTCCGCTTTGTAAAGAATCAGATGGAACAGGGCGCAACGATCGGTTCACTCGCAGTGGAGGGACACGATTCGCTTGTCGCACGCATGCGTATCGCGACTCCTGTTTCTCCGGAGGATCAGAAACCTCATGATCGCCTGTTAGATGATTTGATGGGATCGCTTGACCCGCTCGATAAGGCAGGATTCGAGCGGAGACTGAACGGCGCAGTGGCCGTCATTCCGTTTGAAGAAGCCGTCCAGCGGATTTTGCTTCCGCTACAACGCCGAATCGGCGAGTTGTGGCACGAAGGTCGATTGAGTATTGCCGTCGAACATTATGTGACGAAGATCATCCAACAGAAGTTGTTTTCGGTCATGAATCAACTTCCGGTAAATGAATTCGGTCCACGGATCCTCATCGCCTGTCCGGAGGGTGAAACACATGAGATCGGCGCTCAGGCCGTGGCCTATATCGCCGCAACTAAAGGGTGCCACGTCTATTACCTCGGTCCGAATCTTCCCTTTTCAGGCCTCCGTACATTTTGTGAGCAGATCATGCCCGATCTCGTCCTTCTTTCTCTCACTGAGGTAAGGTCGGAGGCTGCTGCGCTGCAACAACTCCAGGAGCTTGAGCATCTCGCCACGCGTTGGTCGGTGGCCGTGGGTGGTCAAGGTGCCCGGGCCATGGGAGATCGCCTTCGCGATACCAAGATTGAACTGCTCGATGATCTCACCGCGTTGCACAGCCGTCTGATGATGCTTCTTTCAACCCACAGGGCTGCCGCCCGTTCCTAATCAAGCGCC
>VFKF01000552.1 GCA_009885705.1 Nitrospira sp.
GATATCGAAAGTGGGCGTTTCTGGGGTCCTTCATTTTCGCCGCAATTCTCACCCCGACACCCGATCCCTTCAATCAATGTCTCATGGCCCTGCCGATGTATGTCTTCTATGAAGTCGGCATTGTGAGCGCGGGATTCTTCAACAAGAAGAAGCCGGAAGCGTCGTCGGTACCGGTTGTGGTGACCGCAGCGGCGGGAAACGGAAAAGCGACTGGACTCTCCAATGTAGGGGAGGGCGACTATGTCGGCGTGCCGACAGGGCGCCAGCGATAACGGGACACGCAGATCGGACGTAACGTTTTACAGAAGGAACATACATGGCTCGTGAATTGAACGTCATTCAACCCCCTAGTTCCGGCGACAGCGATGCCTGCATCTATATGTGGGCCTGTGCGATCTGCGACGAAAATGAAACCTGCCAGAAAGACAAGGAAGGGCACAGTCGCTGGCTAGTGGCCAAGCGGATGGAGCGGATCGAATACAAAGTGCTCGTCATGAGCAACAAGGGTGGTGTCGGGAAGAGCACCTGCACGACCAACCTTGCCGTGAGCCTTGCGCTTAAGGGATGGCATGTCGGGATCTGCGACATGGACATTCACGGACCGAACATCCCGAAGATGGTGGGGGCCGAAGGGCAGAAGCTCAAGATCAGCAGCTCGGGAGGGATCATCCCCTTCCAGGCCTATAATCTGAAAATCGCATCGATGTCGTTCTTGCTGCAGAATTCGGACGATCCGATCATCTGGCGCGATGCGTACAAGTACGAGTTCATCAACCAGCTTTTAGGCGGCGTCGAGTGGCAGGATCTCAACTTTCTGTTCGTCGATTTGCCTCCCGGGACCGGCAATGAGTCGGTGACGACGATCGATCTCCTCGGCAATGTGAGTGGGGCGGTGATCATTACGACGCCTCAAGAAGTGGCCTTGCTGGACTCCCGCAAGTCGGTGACCTTCTGCAAGGACAGCGAAGTGCCGATCATCGGGATTGTCGAGAATATGAGCGGCTTGGAATGTCCCCATTGTCACAACCATATCGATGTGTTCCGCAAGGGCGGCGGGGAAGCCGCGGCGCATGATATGGGTGTGCCGTTTCTCGGACGCATTCCGCTCGACCCCGATGTCGTGCTCCAGTCCGATGCCGGTGAGCCCTTTGCGATGTTCAATTCGGACTCGCCGACGGCCGAGTGTTATCACGACATTGCCAACAAGGTCGAAGCGTTCTGCAAGAAGAGCGGGTCGTTGATGAAGATCGCCCCTCGGCAGGCGCATTGATAAAGGAGAGACCGTGAAGGCTACCGACGCGACAGAGGGGCTTACGCAGCTGCAAGAGGCGCAGCGGATCGTGCTGGCATCCACGCCGACCCTGGGCCTGGAGAAGATTTCGATCCTGGATGCCCTCGGTCGTGTCCTCGGCGAGGATATCGTGGCGGAGCGGGACAATCCACCCTGGAACAACAGCGCGATGGACGGGTTCGCGGTGCGGTGGGAGGATATCAAGCAGGAACATGCGATTCAGAAGCCGGTGACACTTACGGTGATCGAGGACGTGCCTGCCGGTAAGATGCCGTCAAAAACTGTCGGTGCAGGGCAGGCGATTCGCATCATGACCGGGGCCCCAATCCCGAAGGGAGCGGATACCGTCTTGAAGGTCGAAGATACGGAGCATACGCCGAACTCCGTTCGCGTTTTCAAGCCGGAACAGCAGGGCGCGAACATCCGCCCGCAAGGCGAAGACGTGAAGAAGGGTGAATGCATCATTGCCAAGGGGACCCAGATTAGGCCTGGTGAAGCGGGGATGCTGGCGATCCTGGCCAAGTCGTTCGTCTTTGTCTATCAACGGCCCCGGGTGGCGATTTTGTCGACTGGCGACGAGTTGGCGGATTTGGACGAGCGGTTCAGCGAAGAAAAAATCATCAACTCGAATAGTTATGGGATTGCGGCTGCGGTTCAGGAGGCGGGCGGCATCCCTTTCTTGCTGGGGATCGCGAGGGACACGCCTGCCGCCCTCAAAGAAAAAATTTCACATGGATTGACGGCGGATATCCTGGTGCTGTCCGGTGGTGTGTCGATGGGCGATTACGACTTTACCAAGACGGTCTTTCACGAACTGGGCGCGGAAATGAATTTCTGGAAGCTGGCGATCAGGCCAGGGCAGCCGCTCGCGTTCGGTAAGATTCAGGGCAAGCTGGCGTTCGGCTTGCCGGGGAATCCCGTGTCGTCTATGGTGACGTTCGAGCAGTTGGTGCGGCCCGCGATGCTGAAGATGAGCGGGCACCTGACCTATGGGCGGCCTGTTTTGCAGGCGGTCTTCCAGGAAAAGTTTTCCAAGCGGACGGATCGCCGCCATTTCCTGCGCGGAGTGCTCACGCAAGAAGAGGGTGTCTTTAAGGTTCGAACGACCGGCGCTCAGGGGTCCGGAATTTTAACCTCGATGGTGAAGGCGAATTGTTTGATCGACATCCCTGTCGAGGTAGAGCGGGTCAGCCCTGGCGATCTGGTGTCGGTTCAACTGTTGGGTGGAGAAGCCTGGCCCAGCCATGCTGGGCATGCCCAGACCGGCTCTCACAAGCTGTCCTGTTGCTAAGAATGAAAGGAGGTCAATAGTCAGCACTCGCGAGTCGATGGCGAGACGTATATGAGCGCGCCGTTGATCCATGATCGTTGACGATTGACCCGTAAGATACATCCATGGCCGTACCTATTGTCTCATTTGTCGGTCGGTCGAACAGCGGAAAGACCACGCTGATCGAGCGCGTGATTCCTGAATTGGTTCGGGCCGGTTACAAAGTCGCGACGGTGAAACATACCGGGCATGGCTTCGATCTCGACACAGAAGGCAAAGACAGCTGGCGCCATAAGCGAGCCGGTGCCAGCAGCGTGATGGTGCTCTCCAAGGGCAGCATGGCAATGTTTGCGGACGTGTCCGATCAGATGACGGTCGAGGAAGTGCGGGATCGGTTTCTCGACCGTACCTATGACCTGATTATCGCGGAAGGGTGGAAACACGAAGGTTATCCGAAGATCGTCATCGTCCGCGAGCAAGTCGGCGAAATTCCTGTGTCCACGGAAGGGCTCCTGGCAGTGGTGTCGGACCGGCAGATCGATCTCTCTGTACCGTTATTCGGCCTGGACGATGTTGCCGGTGTGGCCGCGTTGATCATGAAACAATTCCCTAAATCGCAATCTCCTCTGGAGCATGAACTGGAAGCCTAAAGCGTCCATCGTGCTGATTCTTCTCGCCGGCGCCATCACGCTCGGCTCTGTGGCCATTCCTGTCACCAACCAACCGACCTTTTGTGCCAGTTGTCATACGATCGCGCCATCCTATGAGAGCTGGGCGAAATCCTCGCATCGAGAGGTGACCTGTGTCGCCTGTCACGTGCGACCCGGTCTCGAAGGCTGGCTTCGCGATAAGGCCTGGGCCGGGACGAAGGATGTCGCGATCTATTTGTTCGGCCATCCGACCGATCCGCACAATCTGCAGGCGAAAGTCGAGTCTGCGGTGTGCTTGAGCTGTCATCGAAACATTCTGCGGGTATCAGAGGTAGCCCCGCGCGATTTGCCTCCGCCAGTCAACGAAGTCGGTCTGATCATGAGTCACCGCAAACATATCGATGCCTTTGCGAAGCGCGGCCAGGGAGAGGGCTGTACGACCTGCCATTCTTCGGTGGTGCATGAAAAGCCGATCAAAGGGTATCCGATTGTCATGCCACGCGGGCATCTCTCGGCCGATGCCAAACCCTGGTTTCCGGACCATCCGGAAGGTTCATATTTGCGAACCAGGGCCCTCTCGGATTGTTTCCGATGTCACGATGGAAAGACGGAGCATGAGGGGAAGGTCGTGAGCCGGAAATGTGAAACCTGCCATCTTTCCGAGAAGATCAGCAACGCGTTGCTGTTTAATTAAGCCGCTGAGTATTCATGTCTACACCGGTTCTACACGTTCAACATTTGGTGAAACAGTTCGGCGAGTTCGTTGCCGTCAACGATATTTCCTTCGACATCAAGCCGGGAGAGATCCTCGGGTTGTTAGGCCCGAATGGGGCGGGAAAAACCACCACGATTCAGATGCTGCTGGGGCTGGTGACGCCGACGGCAGGCTCCATTCAGATGTTCGGACTCGACTTGGCGACCGACCGGGAGGCCATTCTGCAGCAGGTGAATTTTTCTTCGACCTATGTCTCCATGCCGCAGGCGCTGACGGTCGAGGAAAACCTCTGGGTGATTGCCCGGCTATACGGTCTGTCTCAGATCCAACAGCGGGTCGATGGCATCGTGAAGCGGTTTGAGATGGGAGATTTTCGCCATAAAGTTACGCGCAAGCTGTCCTCCGGTCAAAGCACTCGCCTTGGACTCGCCAAAGCGTTTTTAACAGAACCGAAGATTCTGTTTCTCGATGAACCGACTGCCAGTCTCGACCCCGATATCGCACAAAAGATTCGGAGTTTTCTCAAGGAAGAACGGCGATCGTCCGGTCTGAGTGTGCTTTATACGTCGCACAACATGCATGAGATGGAAGAGATGACGGATCGGATCATCTTTCTCCAGAAGGGGAAAATTGTGGCGGAGGGGACGGCTCAGGAGATTGTGGCGAGGTTTGGACAGACGGATTTGGAGGAAGTGTTTGTGAAGTTGGCGCGAGAAGAGTAGGAGAGCGGGCAGGCGGAGACGTTCCCTGTGCTCGCAGAACGCGCACGATAAGAATGTGCTCGTTCGATGCGCGCAGTGAGGAACGCCTCCGCCCGCTCGCGAGATGCGCCAATTTGTTTGGAGTGGAGATGGGGATAAGGGGAACATGAAAATCCATCGGATTCATGCGCTGGTGGCGAGGCATTTGTATCTGTATCGGCGGAGTTTGCCTCGCATGATGGAAATTTTCTATTGGCCGTTTCTGGACCTGGTCATCTGGGGGTTCATTACGGTCTACCTCATGAAGTTCCAGGGGCAGATTCCTGGGGCGGTTACGTTCTTTTTGGGAGCCTTGATCCTCTGGGATGTGTTGTTCC
>VFKF01000434.1 GCA_009885705.1 Nitrospira sp.
AGCAGGCTGCGGAAAAACCATTTCGGCTCAGCAGAACGCCAATGGTCGACATCTGTGAGACAACAGGAGAACTGTCCAGGCAGGATGCTCAAAACGTTCGTCCAGCAAGGCCGCAGCCGATGAAAGCACTGGAGGCGTAGCCTCTGGGCTACGTTGAGGATGCTTTCAAGGTGAGAACGCTGCTGGCGGGCGTTTTCAGCATCCTATTTATCGGATGGTCGCTTCCAAGCTCACTCTCGCCTTCATGGAGTTGGAGATCAGACAGTTCGCCTCGGCTTTCTCGATCAGCTCCTTGGCTTTGGCCGCATCGGCATTCGCCGGGAGCGTGATGGTCGGCTTCAGCGTGATGGCCGTGAACTGAAACTTCCCCTCGACCAATTCCAGCGTTCCTTCAGCCGCACTCTCGTAGGAAGTAAAGATCAGCCCTGCTCGCTCCGCCACCGCCAGAAACGTCGTCATCAGGCAAATGTTGGCCGATGCGACAAAGAGATCCTCCGGCGACCAGATGTTTTCATGTCCCTTAAACTCCGGCGGTGTCGCCACCTGAATATCCCGCTTGCCGGCAGAGGAGATGATGGCCTTACGTTGCTCCGTCCATTTCACCGCCGTGCGATACGTGTAGACTTTCGGCTTCACATCCATGATTCCTCCCAGTTCCTACTATCAGCTATAGGCCATCAGCTCTTCGTTACGGCTTGATATAGGTCCACCCCTGCTCTTGCAATTCCATCAGACGCACCATGGCCGGCATGGTGCGATCCACCTGATCGATCAAATCGGCTCTCGTGAGGCCCTGAGCCTTCATCGTGTTCGAACAGGCGGTGTACGACACCCCAGAGGAAATCTTCAGCTTCGCCAGCTCTTCGGCCAGCTTCGCATCCTGCTTGGTGAACAACGACAGTCCGGCTCCATGGGCGACGAGTTCCACCATCACTCGTTCGGCTCCCAATGCCTCATAGAGATTCTTGATATTGTTGAGCGCGCCCTTCTGCACCTTCTCCTCTCCGCTATTCAGGTGCATGACCACGCGATGGATCTTGCTGCCGGCCTCCGGTCCCTCTGCGCTCTGCACCAGTCCCACGCGGCAGACAAGACCGGCCAACAGCATCAATCCAACAAAACCAATGGCAGTGGCAAATCGAAACATGATCGTCGCTCCTTGAATGACAGGGCGGTTTCAAGTTCCAAGTGCAACGGGTGAATGATGGCGCAATTGCGCATAGACTTCCAGGGGCGTGGCAAAGTCCAAACATTTTCGTGGGCGTGTGTTCAACCGA